>NZ_JBFSUX010000019.1:0-80460 GCF_041467595.1 Vibrio sp. 10N.247.311.13
CGCTTGTACGGTGGTGTGAGAGGACGGAGGCCGTGAGGCCTCCTCCTACTCGATTGTCTGTTGTAGGCGCATCTATTGCTCTACAACGATTATTCTTATTATACGTTCGTTACGTCGATGAACATTGACTCATCGATGTTAGAAGATGAAATTTCAGCTTCTTCGAATTCGTACGCTTTGCGGTCTTCACTACGGTCTAGTGGAAGGTTCACGAAGTCAAACAGCTCGCGGTCAGCCAGTTGGCTTGGACTTACGTTCTGGATTGACTTGAAGATCTTCTCAACACGACCTGGCGTTTTCTTATCCCAATCAATTAGCATCGCTTTAATGTTCTGACGCTGTAGATTCTCTTGAGAGCCACATAGGTTACAAGGAATGATTGGGAACTCTTTATGTTCTGCGTATTTGATTAGGTCCGTTTCACGACAGTAAGTCAGTGGACGAATAACAACGTTACGACCATCATCTGAACGAAGCTTTGGTGGCATAGCCTTTAAGCGCGCACCGTGGAACATGTTTAGGAACATGGTCTCAACGATGTCGTCTAGGTGGTGACCCAGAGCGATCTTAGTTGCACCAATCTTCTCTGCGAATGAGTACAAAGTACCACGACGAAGACGAGAACATAGGCCACACGTTGTTTTACCTTCTGGCACTTTCTCTTTAACCACTGAATACGTGTCTTTATCTACGATGTAGTAAGGAATGTTCAGCGTTTCAAAGTACTCAGGAAGAATGTGTTCAGGGAACCCAGGTTGTTTTTGATCTAGGTTTACTGCCACAACATCAAATTTGATCGGTGCTACTTCACGTAAACGTAGCAAAATATCTAGCATCGCAAATGAATCTTTACCGCCACTAATACATGCCATTACTACGTCATTCTCTTCGATCATGTTGTAGTCGATGATGGCATTTCCAACATTTCTTCTCAGACGTTTCTGAAGTTTGTTGAATTCAAGTGTTTCTTTTCTATTATCGTTTTGGTTCATTGCGACTCTCACACCGTCGTATTACCGACTGTAGATTGCTAGTGGGACTGTTTTAGGGCGTGGATTATACGGATTTTTATTTAATGTTGAAATAGTAACGGCAGGATAAACAAGCTGAGTAATAGAAAGATTCTGCTTTTATTGTTCGATAAGCTCCCTAGCTGGTAGAGAAACGCGGTTTCACATGCTCTCGGTTGGTATCGCAGATAAAGAAAAGCAGCCTGATCTAATTCGATGAGGCTGCTTTAAGATATGTCGTAAAAGCTTAGGGGAATGATTCCGCTAAGCTTTTACTTCACTAACAATGATTCCGTTAAAAACTATTGCGCGGGAATGTACGGCAATACGCGAACTGTTGGTTCTGGTAACGTGATGCTGTCACTTCCATGAAGTTCTTCTAAGGTGAATTTCGCTCGCCCTTCTTTGATTGGTAGTTGCTTACCATTTGAAAGCTCGATGTTGCCTTCCAGCTTATTAGCGAACTCTAGCGTTAACCCTTGGATATCTGGCGTGAACCAACCAGAGAACATGCCGCTGACGTCTTCAAGCATCGCCTGCATCTGTGGCAATAGATTTTCTATCTGTGTAACTTCAACAGTTTCAACTAAAGGCTCTTGAGTCATCACGACCAAAGAATACGCACATTCCTGTTCTTGAGTTTGTACAAAGATAAGAGGGTTTGCTGAGCGTAGGTTTTGATCTACCGGTAGAAGCAGTTCATTGGCTGGAGAGACTTTTAGCTCTTCGTAGTGCTCTTCTTTTTCCATCCAAGCTTTGCTGATGTGACAGGTTTGCTGAGCTTGTTGATCAACAAAGAAGACCGCAACTTTGACATCATCATGCCCTTCTTTGGTGTTGTTTTTCAGCTGAGTATAAAGCTTAGAATACGTGAACATGTATTCTTGCGCTGTAGCAGGAAGAGAAACCCCAAGGCTTAATGAGGCTAATAAAGCGAGTGCTGTCTTTTTCATTATTATAATCTTGTCGAAGTTGAGCGTTTATAAATAGAAAGAGCAGCCAATGAGCTGCTCTTTTTGTGATATTACTGGTATAAGCCGACTATCGAAGGCAACCAAGTTGGTATCAAAATGAGTTACTTTTTCCAGTATACCTCGTTGTGACGGATCATAGCTTGTAAATCAGTCACATAGTCGGAACCTCGCTCAGAATATTTTAACAAGCCATTGGTGAGCTCTGTCGCCGTTGCGGTTGTTAAAAGATCATCACCTTGCGCATCAAGTTTTGCACGAATCACTCTTAGATCGGCGTAAGCACGATTACGATTAAGGTTCATGAAATACCGATGTACGGATTCTTGGCTTGAAGAGAATGTTGCGACTTCATGCGAGCTACCTTCGTTACGTTGTAGCGGAACAAGGCCACAACCTTTGGTGTAACACCAGTGTCCAAAATAGTTATTTGCTTTAGTGGCGAAACGAGATGTACCCCAAGCTGATTCATTGGCCGCCTGAGTTAACACAAGCGCTTCAGGTAGCACGTTTACACGATTCAACATTTCTTTCAGCCAAGCGTCATCTAAGCCCGATGAAGGTACAGGCAGGCTATATAGCTTCCCTAGTCTCTTTGCGTATGACGCGTCTTCAGAGTCAACATTGTTTAAACCAGACTCAGAGAGCTTAGTTAAAAACGCGCGCTCTTTGGTGATACGTTTGTTTTCAATATTGATGCTTGGACGTAGGAACGAAAAAAATGTGTCCTTTTTCTCATTCACATCTTCGATGGCCGCAAAGTTCGGTGTGCTCGAAGAAACCGTCAAGTCACCAAACTGGTCAGTTGAGTTGGAGCTCTGCTCTGTCGTTCGTCGACGTTCTTCTTCTTGGTAAATATAAGGACCAATCATTGAAATAGAGCCAACAAGAGCCAGTGCCGTCACTTTAAGCGCAAGTGATTTGCTTGTGCTTGCCTGTGTGTCTTTATGCATCGAACACCTGTGGGTTTTTGTTATTGTCGTCGTTATTGCTATCGTTGTTATCGTCTTCGCTCTTTGGACGATCTGAAGCAATCAGTTTCAACTTGATGCCAAACATTTCACGGTAAAGGATTCCTTTCACGTGGAAGAAGAACGGAAGAACGAAGATTAAGCCAATGCCGTACATCATTGCCGCGACGATGAACATCAGCATTACTAATAGGTAGATAGAAGCAACGGTGAAGATTTTTTTGTTGACAGCACGCAGAGAAAGCAGAAGCGATTGCATTGGTGGTACTTTCTTATCGCAAATCAACAGGATTGAGTGGCTGAATGCAAGTGAGAAGTAAATCGACAGAAACGGCAGAATCATACCTGCAATACCTTGAAGCATCAGGCTGAACAGAGTCACAAGAATTACTGGAATCGTAAACTGTAAGCCTTTACCAATGTGGCGTACTTTGGTCTGTAGGCCAGCGGCGTGGCTCATTGCCATTAAACAGATACCGGCATAGATAGGCGCGCTGATCACTTCATAGCTAAAGTTCGCAATAAAAATCGATTCAACGATTTGTGGCGTGAACGACTCTGGGTCGATAACCGCATCCAAGATAACCGCAGGATCACCAAGCTGTAGTTTTAGTGCGATATAAAAGATAGCGAGCTGCACAAACATCAAAGCAATAATCGCTGGGGAAAACGAAAGAAAGTGACTTATCGTATGTTTCCAAGCTTCTTGGAATACAGCCGTTGCTTTGAGCTCATAATCGCCAGAAAGTGCACGGTTGATACTACCGCCCAAATTAAAATCTTTTTCGATGTCGTTGTTCATATTGATACCTAGGTGTGCCGATTAAGCGAAGCCACCTAACTTATTGATAAAAAATTACCTTCATTATACTCATATGTCGGATACAAACTAAAATATGAATCTGTAACAAGGCTTGCTTTTGCGTCTTGATGGTTAATAATTAGACACTTGTTAGGGTGTAAACCCAGTAAATAACAGTATGGTAAAGGATGTTTACTTTTACCTGCGAAATTTTTTATCTTCGAAAGGTAAAAAATGCTTTGAATTCACGTTTTTGGTGATTATGATGCGCGCCTTAAAGGTGTATAGCAACAGGTCTCAAATAGAACCAAGGTGGAGAAAAACAGACGTTGAACGCTAAAAAATCAGTAGGAAAGCCAGTAGTACAGCTAACTGGCATCAGTAAAAGTTTCGATGGTAAGGAAGTCATCGGCAATCTGGATTTAAACGTAAATCATGGTGAGTTTCTCACGATTTTAGGCCCATCAGGTTGTGGTAAAACAACCGTGCTAAGAATGATTGCGGGTTTTGAAACGGCAGATAGTGGTCAAATACTATTAGCTGAACAAAACGTAACCCAAGTTCCTGCTGAACAAAGGCATGTAAACACTGTATTCCAAAGCTATGCCCTATTCCCGCATATGACCGTTTTCGACAATGTGGCATTTGGCTTACGCATGCAGAAAGTTCCAAACAGCGAGATTGAACCTCGTGTAATGGATGCTTTGAAAATGGTGCGCCTAGAACAAATGGCACAACGAAAGCCACACCAGCTATCTGGTGGCCAACAGCAACGTATCGCAATCGCTCGTGCTGTCGTTAATAAGCCTAAAGTTCTTTTGTTGGATGAATCTCTATCTGCTCTGGATTACAAACTACGTAAACAGATGCAAATCGAGCTGAAACAATTACAACGCCAACTTGGTATCACGTTCATTTTTGTAACGCATGACCAAGAAGAGGCGCTGTCTATGTCTGACCGTATTATTGTTATGCGTGATGGCGTGATTGAACAAGACGGAACACCAAGAGAGATCTACGAAGAGCCTAAGAACCTATTTGTAGCGCGTTTCATTGGTGAAATTAACGTATTCGAAGCGACAGCGAAATCTCGTCAAGATGAAAAACGCATTGTTGCGACAATCGAAGGTGAAGAGTCCATTATCTATCACGATAAAGACGTAACACCGGGTCAAAAACTGCAAGTATTGCTTCGCCCTGAAGATCTTCGAATCGAAGAAATTAAAGAGTCAGAGCAACGCGGTATTGTTGGCCACATTGTCGAGCGAACCTATAAAGGCATGACATTAGATTCAGTCGTAGAACTTGAATCTGGTATGCGTGTCATGGTTAGCGAATTCTTCAACGAAGATGACCCTGATGTTGATCACTCACTGGGCCAAAAAGTTGCAGTAACTTGGGTTGAGAGCTGGGAAGTGGTATTAGAAGATGAGCAAGAAGTTTAATTTACAAAACGCAATTGTTGCTTTAATCACAGGTTGGTTAGTGTTGTTCGTGATGATTCCAAACATCATGATCATTGGTACTAGCTTCTTAACTCGTGATGAAGCGAACTTGATCGAGATGACCTTCACTCTCGATAACTACGTGCGTTTGGCTGACCCGCTGTATTTTAAAGTGTTGATGCACTCTTTCTATATGGCAATTGTCGCAACCCTACTTTGTTTGATTATTGGTTACCCATTCGCTTACATCGTGGCAAAAATGCCGGCGAAGTGGCGTCCAATCATGTTGTTCCTAGTGATAGTACCATTCTGGACGAACTCTTTGATTCGTACATACGGATTAAAAATTGTACTGGGTACGCAAGGTGTCTTGAACAAAAGCTTGTTAGCGTTAGATATCATTGATAAACCGCTACGTATCATGTACTCAGAAACCGCAGTAATGATCGGTTTAGTGTACATCCTACTTCCGTTTATGATTCTGCCGCTGTATTCAGCGATTGAAAAACTGGACGATACGTATTTAGAAGCGGCTAAAGATTTAGGTGCGAACAAACTGCAAACGCTATTGAAAGTGGTACTACCACTAACAATGCCGGGCATTATTGGCGGCTGTTTGTTAGTGCTACTGCCAGCGTTAGGTATGTTCTACATCTCTGACCTATTAGGCGGAGCTAAGAACCTATTGATTGGTAACGTGATTAAGAGCCAAGTGCTCAACGCTCGAGACTGGCCGTTTGGCGCAGCGACGAGTATCGCACTGACCATGGCAATGGCTGTGATGCTGTATGCCTACTACCGAGCAGGTAAGCTATTGAACAAGAAAGTGGAGCTAGACTAATGGGGCGCACAGTTAAGTTCAGCTTTATGGCGCTGGTATACGCCTTTCTATACCTACCTATTATCGTATTGATCGCTAACTCGTTTAATGCCAATAAGTTTGGTATGAAATGGGGTGGCTTCACCACTAAATGGTATGACGCGCTTATTAACAACGACAGCCTAATGCAGGCTGCGTGGCACTCGATCAACGTAGCGGTGTTCTCAGCAACAGCCGCAACGATTGTCGGGAGCCTTACAGCAGTAGCCCTATTCCGTTACCAATTTAAAGGTAAAGGCATCGTAAATGGCATGCTGTTCATCGTAATGATGTCTCCAGATATCGTAATGGCGATTTCGCTTCTTGCGCTATTCTTGGTAATGGGTGTTCAACTTGGGTTCTTTACCCTACTTGCTGCTCACATTACCTTCTGTCTACCGTTTGTTGTAGTAACGGTATACAGTCGCTTGAATGGCTTTGATGTGAAGATGCTAGAAGCAGCAAAAGACTTAGGTGCAAGTGAATGGACGATTCTAAAACAGATCATTCTGCCTCTTGCTAAGCCAGCGGTTGCTGCGGGTTGGTTATTGAGCTTCACTCTGTCTTTGGACGATGTCATCATTAGCTCTTTCGTAACCGGCCCAACGTATGAAATCTTACCACTGAAGATTTACTCAATGGTTAAAGTGGGTATCTCTCCTGAGGTAAACGCCCTAGCAACAGTGATGTTAGTGGTGTCGTTAATACTGGTGATCATTTCTCAGTCATTAGCGAGAGAAAAAATCAAGTAAGTCTCCTACTCTATATAGAGACTGGCTTGATTAAGAAGTTAAGAGACTTCAAGTTCAAAAAAAGTGTTAATCATAAACAGAATGGTAAATTGCCATTCTGTTTTTCTATCTACTGCCTTCGGGCAACGTTTAGTTTGGAGCTAACGTCAATGAAAAAATGGGCTACTCTATTAGCTGGTAGTGCATGTGCGCTTTCAATGTTATCTGCACCATCATTTGCAAAAGATAACAAAGAATTGGTATTCATGAATTGGGGACCTTACATCAACAGTGAGATTCTAGAACAGTTCACTGATGAAACTGGTATCAAGGTGATCTACTCGACTTACGAGTCGAACGAAACCCTGTACGCAAAGCTAAAAACACACAACAAAGGCTATGACCTAGTTGTGCCGTCGACTTACTTCGTATCTAAGATGCGTGACGAAGGTATGCTACAAAAGATCGACAAAACTAAGCTGAACAACTTCAAGAATCTAGATACTAACTATCTAGATAAGCCGTACGACCCAAGCAACGACTACTCTATTCCACACGTAGTTGCGATCACAGGTCTTGCTGTTAACACTGACATGTACGATCCAGAAGATTTCCAAAGCTGGGCTGATCTATGGAAGCCAGAGCTTGAAGGTCAACTGATGATGATGGACGACACTCGTGAAGTGTTCCACATCGCACTGCGTAAGTTAGGTTACTCTGGTAACACAACCAACGAAAAAGAGATCGACGAAGCGTACGCTGAGCTACAAAAGCTTATGCCAAACGTTCTAGTATTTAACTCAGACAACCCAGGCGCGCCTTACATGTCTGGTGAAGTGGGTCTTGGTATGCTGTGGAACGGTTCTGCTGCTGCAGCGCAAAACGAAGGTCTACCAATCAAACTGGTTTTCCCTAAAGAAGGCGGTATCGGTTGGGTTGATAACTTTGCGATTAGCTCTGGTGCGGTAAACGTAGAAGCAGCTCATAAGATGATTGATTTCCTACTTCGCCCTGAAATTGCTGAGCAAATTTCTCGTGACACAGGCTACCTAACGGCCGTTAAAGCGTCTAACGAGAAGTTCAAAGATAGCCCTGCGCTATTCCCATCGCAAGAAGACCTTGATCGTGTTGAATGGCAAGCTGCGGTTGGCGATAAGACAGTGAAGTACGAAGATTACTTCATGAAACTTAAAGCAGGTCAGTAATTTAGCTTATTATCTAACTGTGGCTAAGTAACCAGTTTACTTAACAGGTCAACGTAGATAATCAATAAGTTAAAAATAAGAATATCAATGAATAGGCAGCTTAGGCTGCCTATTTTATTATATCGCTGCTATAATATAGCGCGATTTTTCGAAATCCTTTACCTTGGGTTCACTACCCAGCTCCAAATCAAACAAATGAACGGAACAGTAATGAAAAAAACACTGTATACCGGCGCATTGTGTGCTGCTACTTTACTTTCTACACCCTCTTTCGCAGCTGACCAAGAACTGTATTTTTACAACTGGTCTGAATATATTCCAAATGAAGTACTAGAAGACTTCACAGAAGAGACGGGCATTAAAGTCTACTACTCAACTTATGAGTCTAACGAAAGCATGTACGCTAAGTTAAAAACTCAAGGTACGGGTTACGACTTAGTGGTTCCTTCTACTTACTTCGTTTCTAAGATGCGTAAAGAAGGCATGCTTCAAGAGCTTGATAAAACCAAGCTAAGCCACTTTGCAGATTTGGATCCAAATTACTTAGATAAGCCATTTGACCCAAATAACAACTACTCAATCCCATACATCTGGGGTGCGACGGGTATTGGTATCAACTCAGACATGCTAGACAAGTCTTCAGTTAAAAACTGGGGCGATCTGTGGGATACGCAGTGGGAAGGTCAACTGATGATGATGGATGACTCTCGTGAGGTTTTCCATATCGCTCTATCTAAACTGGGCTACTCTCCAAACACGACTAACCCTGAAGAAATCAAAGAAGCCTACGAAGAACTTCGTAAGCTAATGCCAAACGTATTGGTATTTAACTCAGATTTCCCAGCGAACCCTTACCTAGCAGGTGAAGTGTCTCTTGGTATGCTTTGGAATGGTTCTGCTTACATGGCACGCCAAGAAGGCGCAACGATTGACATTATCTGGCCAGAAAAAGGCGCTATCTTCTGGATGGACAGCCTAGCAATTCCAGCAGGCGCTAAGAACACTGAAGCGGCTCATAAGATGATCGACTTCCTTCTTCGCCCAGAGAACGCTGCGAAAATTGCTCTAGAGATCGGTTACCCGACACCAGTTAAAACCGCTTACCCTCTTCTTCCTAAAGAATTTGCTGAAGACAAGAACGTTTTCCCACCACAATCAGTGATGGATAACGGTGTGTGGCAAGATGAAGTTGGTGAAGCGAGCGTTATTTATGACGAGTACTTCCAAAAACTTAAAGTAAACAACTAAGTTATTGTTAGTTAAGAAGTTAAGTAAATAAAGCGGCGTAAGCCGCTTTATTTTTTCAGATTCAGAAACTGATGTGTGTTATTAAAGACAAGGCTTAGGCCGTTAAAGAACCTTTCTCTGTACATAATAACTCGCCAACCAGTTTAGGCACCTCGATACTCGCCTTGCCGTAGCGCTTCTCTTCAAATTCACTTTCAACCGCACTTGGTTCGAGGTTTATCTCGATAGTATGTGCACCATGCATTTTCGCATCGTGAACAAAGCCTGCCGCTGGATAAACAACACCTGAAGTTCCGATAGAGATAAACAGATCCGCTTCTTCCAGTGCGGAATAAATGTCGCCCATTCTTAGTGGCATTTCGCCAAACCAAACAATATGTGGACGCATTTGTGCAGGGATTTGGCAGCAATGACAAAGTTCACCCGTTTCAATATCGCCTTTGTGCTCTACAACTTGATTGGATTCACTGCAACGCGCTTTTAAAAGTTCACCATGCATGTGAATAATGTTGTTGCTACCGCCTCTCTCGTGCAAATTGTCGATGTTTTGAGTAATGATGGTAACTTTGCCATCAAGCTTGTCTTCGAGCTCTCCTAGCGCCTTGTGGGCTGAATTGGGCTGAATGCTCTCACTTTGCAGGCCGTGACGACGCTTGTTATAGAAGGCTTGTACCAAGTCAGGATCTTTTGCGAACCCTTCAGGCGTCGCTACATCTTCGATTTTGTGGTTTTCCCATAGCCCGTCTTGTGCTCGGAATGTTTGTATCCCCGACTCTGCAGAGATGCCAGCGCCAGTAAGAATTACGATATTTCGATATGGGAAATGCATATAACGTCCTTTTAGATATGTCACTTTGTAACAGCTTAGCACTGTTCAAATTCCAACAATAGTTTTGGGGATTAGACCATAGTCTTAGGCAACTGAATTCATTGGCTATTTGTGACATAACTCGCTTGATAGTTGTGGTTGTTGTTACTCAAATTCTCTGTTTTGCTATCCATAGAAACAAAAAAGCGACCGAAGCCGCTTAGTTCTGTTCAACAGTTGTCTACTTGATGTGCTTTACCCCACCAAGTGAACAACGTTAGTCTTCGTTGATAGAAGAGATCTTATGGATAGAAAGATCCGCACCGTTGAATTCATCTTCTTCACTTAAGCGTAGGCCTGTTAGTTTGCTCAACACACCATAAACAATCATTGCGCCAATCAAAGCCACAGCAATGCCCGCTAGTGTACCGACAACTTGAGAAGCAAAGCTCACGCCCCCTAGCCCCCAGAATGTTTGCGAGCCGAAGATACCCGCTGCAATGCCACCCCAAGCGCCACATATGCCGTGTAGAGGCCATACACCTAATACATCATCAATCTGTGTTTTGTTTTGCATATAAGTAAATAGGTAAACAAACAGCGCACCTGCCACACCGCCCGTCACCAAAGCGCCAAGTGGGTGCATCAAATCTGAGCCCGCACAGATAGCGACGAGACCAGCCAAAGGACCATTGTGGATGAAGCCCGGGTCATTTTTACCTGCAATTAGAGCCGCAAGAATACCGCCAACCATGGCCATGAGAGAGTTCATTGCCACGAGACCGCTGATGCCATTGATCGCTTGAGCTGACATCACGTTAAAGCCAAACCAACCCACACATAAGATCCAAGAGCCTAGTGCTAAGAATGGGATATTCGATGGTGCGAAGTTGGTGTGTTTGCCTGCACGGATTCGACCTTTACGCATCCCTAAGAAGTAAACTGCGACCAAAGCAATCCAACCACCTACGCCGTGAACCACTACCGAGCCTGCGAAGTCATGGAACACGTAACCAAACTGACCTTCTAGCCAATCTTGGAATCCAAAGTTGCCGTTCCAAATGATGCCTTCAAAAAATGGATAGATGAAACCAACCGTAAACAGTGTCGCAATCAAAATTGGATAGAAACGAGCACGCTCTGCGATACCACCAGAAACAATCGCAGGAATTGCCGCTGCGAATGTCATTAGGAAGAAGAACTTAACCAGTTCATATCCGTTGCCTTGCGAAAGTGTTTCTGCGTCTGCAAAAAAGTGTGCACCGTAAGCAACCCAGTAACCGATAAAGAAGTAAGCAATGGCGGAGACACCAAAGTCGGAAAGGATCTTAACTAGCGCGTTGACTTGGTTCTTCTTTCGCACGGTACCGACTTCGAGAAACGCAAAGCCAGCATGCATCAGGAAGACCATGATTGCGCCGAGTAATAGGAATAAAGTATCTGAACTTTGGGTAAGGGTTTGTACTGCACTATGAACTTGAGTCACCGTTTCACTCATTAAAGCATTCTCCTTCGCTTTATCTGATTTGCACTGATATCGTGCGATTCAATGTTGTAATTAATTAAAGACTCAACAGTGAACGCAAGATGTGTTCCAAGTGTGAAGGGTAATTTTCGTGCAACAGTTTTTGCTTTTAACTTACTGATTAATTGATAATAAATTTATCGGTGCACTTTCTTGGTTCTTAATGAGCGTGAAAATGGAAACAAGAATTGCACCAATTAAGGGAGTTGCACCATATTGAAGCGGTCAATACTATGCTTCATTAAGTTTCGTTGCTGATTAGAAACAAAAAGCCCAATGACCGAAATCATTGGGCTTTCAAAAGGACTATTGTGCTAGATAATTCGCTATCTAGTGAGCCGATACTCGACTACAAGTTTGGACCTGTTGTCGGGTTTTGCGGTAGGTTTTGACTTAAACGCTGCATACCTTGATACATACGAATAAACCAAACCACAATCGCAACACCACCGAACAACATGCCTACATACGGTATGTAGTAAGCGATGTCATCGATAATATGATTTTGATACCAGTAATCGTTCACACCGATCAACACGCCATTAGAGGTCGCTACCGTTACGATAAGAACGACAAAGAACGTCAAGTTCAAGAAGAACGAGCGAATCAAGCCGTAGTAATGGGTATCCACTACTTCACCATCTTCGCCTTTATCTAAACGATAGCCCGCGTAGATGATGGCAACCACACCAGAGAGAAGACAAGTAAATGGCGTAAAGCAGCTTAGTATGTAAGCGACCCAAATACCTTTATGAGGTTTGTTCATTCTTATTCACCCCTTCCGTTTTCTCTGTTGCTGCGTTAGCGCTTTGTTCAACGCCGTTTTTCTCTTGTTCCATCACTTCTTTGTACCAAAGATCATGGTGCTCTTTAGCCCAAGTCTCATCAACTTCGCCTGTTACCATGCCTTCTAGTGCCCCTTCCATACCGAACAAGCCGATGTAGATGTGGAACACAAAGCCACAGATAAGGATCAAAGCAGCCAACATGTGGACTAGGTTTGAAAGCTCCATATCACGACGCGTTTGACCGAAGATTGGGAAGTCTAAAACCAAGCCACTGATCGCAGCCACACTACCCATTACAATCAATAGCCAGAACAGCGCTTTTTCACCCGCGTTCGAAAACTCTGCAGATGGATGAGAACCTTTATGTTTCCCAACCATACCGCCCAGTTTCATGAACCACTGTACATCGACCATCTTGAAAATAGACTTGCGCCACCACTTGATGAGAACAGCCATCAACAGCACATAGAAAATCGGGCCGATGTAGTTGTGGTATTGCTTCGCCAATAGAACGATGAAGCCCCAAAGGTCTGTTGGAATGTACGGCTTCAAGAAGTGCTTACCGTAAACCAACATCAAACCACTGAACGCCAGTGTTAAGAAGGTAAACGCCATACTCCAGTGCAAGGCACGGTCTAGTCGAGACCAACGTTTGATCTTACGGCCTGTTCTTGGCGCGCTTAGCATTAGCGGGCCAATCACAACGTACATCAAAGTCACGAAAGCAATACTGCCAAAGATAGCGACGGCACCGGCTGGTGACATCCACTTCTCTTTCAATATGTACCACGTTTGACCTGGAGTACTGATCAACACACCATGCTCAGCTGATTGAGATGTGGTGTAACCTTCCTCACCGTTTCTCACTTGTCGCCAAAAATCGGCGCCAGCAAGTTGTGTGATTTCTCGTTGAGCAGAGCTCGATTGAGTTTGTGATGAGTTCGTCTCAGATGCATGACTCATAGGAGAAAGCATTGTTAGTGCTGCCAACATTGGCAGCACTACAAGGAAGAGACGCTTAAACATTGTAAGCATATGTCTCTCCTACTTAGCTCTTAGTCGCATCGTAAGAAAGGTCGTTGCCGTCTGTCCAACCTGCACCTTTCGCACCACGTTCAACAACACGCTGACGGAAAACATCAGAAACTTTCTCTGCGTCACCCGCTAGCAGTGCCTTAGTTGAACAAAGCGAAGCACACATTGGCAGTTTGCCTTCAGCAATACGGTTCGCACCGTATTTTTGACGTTCTTCCACAGAACCTGGCTCTGTTTCTGGGCCGCCAGCACAGAAGGTACACTTGTCCATCTTACCGCGCTCACCAAACGCTTCCTGTTTAGGGAATTGAGGTGCGCCAAACGGACAAGCAAACAAGCAGTAACCACAACCAATACATAGGTCTTTATTGTGAAGTACGATGCCGTCTTCTGTATGTTCAAAACAGTCTGCAGGACAAACTGCCATACATGGCGCATCAGTACAGTGCATACACGCTACTGAGATAGAGTTTTCACCTGGTTCGCCATCGTTCAGTGTCACAACGCGACGACGTTGAATACCCCATTCCAGAGCATCATCATTTTCATTCTTACATGCAGTGACACAACCGTTACATTCGATACAACGCTTGGTGTCACAAAGAAATTTCATTCTAGCCATTTTAAGACTCCTTACGCTTTACGAATATTACAAAGGGTTACTTTCGTTTCCTGCATCAACGTGACAGGGTCGTAACCGTATGTGGTTGCTGTGTTAGCAGCTTCACCAATAACGTAAGGATCAGTGCCTTCTGGGTATTTAGAACGCAAATCTTCGCCTTGGAACTTACCACCGAAGTGGAATGGGATGAATGCCAGACCCGGTTTCACACGACGTGTAACCATCGCTTTAACCTTAATACGGCCCTTCTCTGCACCCTCAACCCAAACATCGTCACCGTCTTTAAAGCCGATGTCGTTTGCATCTTTCGGATTCACTTCAACAAACATCTCTTGCTGTAGTTCTGCTAGCCAAGGGTTAGAACGGGTTTCTTCACCACCACCTTCGTACTCAACCAAACGACCAGAGGTCAGGATAATCGGGTATTCGCCAGATTTGTCTTGCTCTTGAATCGACTTGTAAAGCGTAGGAACACGGAAGATAGCTTCTTTGTCGTCCCACGTTGGGTAATCAGCAACTAGGTCGCGACGTGGCGTGTAAAGTGGCTCACGGTGCAGTGGTACACGGTCTGGGAATGTCCAAACAATCGCACGTGCTTTCGCATTACCAAATGGGATACAGCCGTGTTTAATTGCCACACGTTGGATACCACCTGAAACGTCAGTCTTCCAGTTTTTGCCTTCAGCAGCCGCTTTCTCTTCTGCAGTTAGATCATCCCACCAACCCAGTTGTTTCAGTAGTTTGTCACTGAACTCTGGGTAGCCGTCTTTGATCTCACAGCCTTTCGAGTAGCTGTCTTCTGCCAGTAGGCTTTGACCTTCAAACTCAACACCAAAACGAGTACGGAAGTTACCACCACCTTCAGCAACCGTCTTAGACGTATCGTAAAGGATGTGTGTACCCGGATGTTTCATCTCTGGTGTGCCCCAACATGGCCAAGGTAGACCGTAAGTCTCGCCATTTGCTGGACCGCCTTCTGCTTCTAGAGACGTTTTGTGGAATGTGTGCCAATTCTGTTGGTGTTCTTTCAAACGCTCAGGGCTTTGGCCTGTGTAGCCGATTGTCCACATACCTTTGTTGAATTCACGTGTAATATCTTCAATCAGTGGTTGGTTGTTCTCAACACGGATGTTTTTGAACAGCTGATCAGAGAAACCAAGCTTCTTAGAAAGCAGGTACATGATTTCGTGGTCAGGTTTAGATTCGAATAGAGGATCAACAACCTTGTCACGCCACTGTAGAGAACGGTTTGACGCCGTTACACTGCCGTAGGTTTCAAACTGAGTCGTTGCTGGTAGCAGGTAAACGCCGTCGGTACGATCATTCATTACCGCTGCAACCGTTGGGTATGGGTCAACAATAACCATCATATCCAGCTTCTGCATCGCTTTTTTCATCTCTGGACCACGAGTCTGAGAGTTCACCGCGTGACCCCAGTAGAACATGGCACGGATGTTTTCGCGTTGGCGAATCTTGTCTTTGTCTTCAAGTACGCCATCAACCCAACGAGATACAGGAATACCTGCACTGTTCATTGGTTTTTGACCGCCGTATGCGTTGTCGTCGAAACGGCCTTTCACCCAGTCAAAGTCGATATCCCAAACTTTTGACCAGTGACGCCAAGAACCTTCAGACAAGCCGTAGTAGCCTGGAAGTGTGTCTGACAGTACGCCAAGGTCAGTTGCGCCCTGTACGTTATCGTGACCACGGAAGATGTTTGCACCGCCGCCTGATTTACCGATGTTACCTAGCGCAAGCTCAAGTACACAGTAAGCGCGTGTGTTGTTGTTACCAGTCGTGTGCTGAGTACCACCCATACACCAAACGATACAACCCGGACGGTTTTCAGAAAGTAGTTTCGCGGTGTGGTATACGTCTTTTTCACTAACACCAGTTACGCGTTCAACTTCTGCTGGGTTCCACTTCGCGACTTCTTCACGGATCTCGTCCATGCCGAATACACGTTGTTTAATGAACTCTTTGTCTTCCCATTGGTTTGCAAAGACGTGCCATAACACACCCCAGATAAACGCAACGTCAGAACCTGGACGAAGAGAAACGTAGTGATCTGATTTCGCAGCAGTACGCGTACGACGAGGATCCGCAACAACGATCTTACAGTTGTTCTTCTCTTTCGCGATCAAGATGTGTTGCATCGCTACTGGGTGAGCTTCCGCTGGGTTTGAACCAATGAACAGCATCGATTTACAGTTGTGCATGTCATTGAACGAGTTTGTCATTGCACCGTAACCCCAAGTGTTCGCAACACCGGCTACTGTGGTTGAGTGACAAATACGTGCTTGGTGGTCAACGTTGTTGGTGCCCCAAAGCGAAGCCATCTTACGGAATGCATAAGCTTGCTCGTTACTGTGTTTCGCACTACCTAGGAAGTAAACTGAATCAGGGCCAGACTCTTTACGAAGTTCTAGCGCTTTGTTACCGATCTCTTCAATCGCTTGTTCCCAAGAAAGCTTCTTCCACTTACCGCCTTCCAATTTCATTGGGTACTTAAGACGACGTTCACCGTGGCCGTGCTCACGAAGTGCTGCACCTTTCGCACAGTGTCCACCAGCGTTGAATGGGTGATCGAATGCAGGCTCTTGACCTGTCCATACGCCATTTTGAACTTCAGCGTAGATACCACAACCCACAGAACAGTGAGAACAGATAGTACGTTTCACTTCTGTTTTCGCTTCTGGATCGACTGATTTAGCCTGTGCTTTCTTCATCATACCTGGTGCAAATAGACTTGCGCCTACCACTGCGCCACCAGCAGCTAATGAAGTGTTTTTCATGAAGGCACGTCGAGACACACCTAGCTGATTGGTTTCTTTGCTCACACTATCGGAGCGTTTGACAAGTTTCATCCGTTATCTCCTAAAGTGTGTCGTAGTAATCGCGAATGTGTTGCGTCTCACGATACCCTGTCTTCTTCACGTCTTCTTTCGAAATTTCAACAGTTTCTGAAGCGGTTGCCACTTTAGTTGTACCAGCGACAACGGCACCAGCAACGGCTGCAGTCGTCAAGCCTTTGAGTAGATCCCTACGGCTTGTATTTATATCTTTATTATCTTTCATCATTGCTTCCTTACCTTACGGTAGATCTTTTTTTGGAGGCTTAATGCCCCTCTATCGATATAATCGCGTACTGCTCGATTACTCGTAATCAGTGACGTTTTTCACATCAATCTTTAATTTGTGCTTACTGCTTTTTGTATTCACGCTAAAACGCACTTGTTCTAACGTTAAGAATGCTTCACACAGTTGAGCGGCCGATTTGTAGAAGTTCGCGCTTTCTGCCCCTTCAAGCTGACGCGTGAAAGAGTTAAACCAAGGGCCAAGGTGCTTATTGAATACCGCCTGTTGCAGTGCTTCTTCTTCAGCCGTTAGCATCGCCATCACTTCACACAGTGCTGCGATATGATCTTCCGGCTCTTTCACTTGATCGTCACGCTCAATGCCTAAAAGCTCTAAGTCATGACGAATCTCTGCCAATGGTTTTTCCATCATGGCGCCAGTGCGATGCCAAGAACCAAATGGAACGACTTCTCCACGCCCAATACCGATGAACAAATCTTGATATTCGTCTTCAAGAGCTTCACGGTTTGATTCTGTTGCCGCTTGTTGAATGGCAATCCAAGCCTTTTGCATTGCGCTTTCAGACGCTTCAATATCGAGTGTTTTTAGAAAGTCGATCACCTCTTCAGAAGGTGCGCTGCGAAACAGTGCGGATAGAACCAAATAGATCTCAGTTCTTAGTGTCTGTTCTTGTGCCTGATCCAAATTCGTTTCCAAGGCTAACTCCTAGTATTTCAATTGTTTCAATGGGTCTTGAGCCATTGAATCGAACATATCCACCACACGGCAGTCTTCACACATAGCAATACGATTAATCGCTGCTTCATCTGAAAAGTGAGAGTGACCGCGTAACTTGTTCTGTAACATGTCAATCATAGACTGAGGTGCGAATGGCTTATGACAACGAATACATTCCGCTGCTTTCTCTTCATGAATTACAACAGCCTTCTGACGCTCTTCTTTAACCCAATTCATGCGAGGCGTTAGAGTCAGAACATTTTCAGGACATGCTTTTTCACACAAGCCACATTGAATACAGTCTTGTTCTACAAACTTAAGTGATGGAGACGCGCCGTCGGTATGAAGCGCACGTGTCGGACACACAGCCACACAACTCATACACAAAGTACAATCTTTGCTTTCACACGAAACGTTGCCGTAAGGTGCGTTTGACGGAAGCTCAACAATATTTTCAACAGGAATACGAGCTGAAGACATCGCATCAAGTGCTGTAAATAGACGTTGGCGCTTGTTGCCTTGAAGATCGCCAAGTGCAAGGTCGAATGAATCCACACAAAGTGTTGGAGGACCTTCACGTAGAGATTCTAAGTACAGAATATCGATGGTTTCTTTTGGAATACCGATTTGGTCTAGCAGTTCTTGTGCGATCCCTACTTCGTTATTCAGAACTCGAATGATCGTTTCTGGCATAAAGCGAGATGCGGCAAACAGAACCTGAGTTGCGCCATTAACTAAAGCTGCAAACCAAGTATCGATACCAATAGATGGCAGTTCTTCTACGACAATTGGAATCACGTTATCTGGTAGCGCTTTAAGAGCCATCACGTTGTAAGTCTCATGACGTGAGCTACAGATAAGTACGATTGGATCCAGACCACCCGCTTGCTCGTAGTTAGCTAGCGTACGTTCAATGAATTTTTGAGTATCGTCAGGGTTAGGTAATGCGTAAGAGATAGCTTCTGTCGGACAGCTCGTTGCACACGTACCCACGCCTTGACATAGGTAAGGGTTAATCTCGATCTTATGACCCGTCTTATCTGAGCCTTCACTTGAAAGTGCACCAGCAGGACAAGCATCAACACAACGCTCACAACCTTTAACACCACGAGAACTGTGTGCACATAGGTCTGTGTCCAAACGGAAGAACTTAGGCTTATCAAACGTGCCCATTAACGTAGGAATTTCTTCTAACGCTTCAGCCAGTTTTGGATAACCACGACCTACTGGGTAATAACCAGGAACAGGCACTTCTTCAGTCATGCAGCTATTCAGACATAAGTCCAAAACCACATCAAAACAGTCATGATTGATTGCTACTTTTGCAAGGTTGTTGGTTCGGCCTTTGTTTTCGATTAGAACTTCGAACGTACCAAGGAACCCTGAAACCTGAACAGCATTTGCGTAGTAAAGCTCTGACTCAGTATTCGTTGCCTTCACACCATCTGTCGAAAGCAGTGTTAGGCTTGTTAACTGAGGTAATTGAGCCGCAGCACTTTCAATGATCGCAGTTGGACCAATAACAAGTGTATTACCGCCGCTTTCGTAGCTAACAGTAGGTGGAATCAGATTTGTTAACTCAACTGTATTTTCAAATGCATACAGTCTTGCTTTAGCGTTATTTGAATTTGCTTGTTCTAATAATTGTTTAAGCATTGCTCAGTTCCATCTTTGGACATGGATAATCTGTTCAACCTTTATTGTAGTAAGCGAGAGAGAACTTGCTGAGTAATCCGTTAACAACTAACCCTTTAGCCAGTGTGTCGTTCGTCAGACCGTGAACTCGTCTATCTACAAAAAAGTTGATAATGAACGTTATTTAGCAAATGCCATGCCAATTTAATATGCCTTATATTTCAGTGATTTAATCCTATATAACGTTTATTGTGCGTATAAAAAAACCGCTTGGGACATTTTGTCGCAAGCGGTTCATTGAGTGTTTAGTCAAAATGTACCTATTCTTTGTGTGGTATATTTTGTCCCACCTCTTTCAGGTCTGCTTCGTCTGACATTGTAGCGTTATTATCCGATACTGTGTTTTTATACAGTTCTTTTTCTTGTTCGGTTATTTCGGCACTTTCTGACGTTTCAAGTTTATTATCAGATACCTCAAGATCGCTTTCAGAATTTTCTAAAACTTCACCTTCGTCTTTATTATCAATGATTTGCTCTTCTTCTGGCGCAGTTTCTTCTTCCGTTTTGTCTTTAACCCAATCACGCAAGGTTTCCGCAACCCCTTCAGAAAGAGACTTCAAATTACTGTAATCGTCGTCGTAATCATCTAAACCATCACGAACGTTGAATTCTTCTGAGAGGAATAATTTACGCAATGCCGCTTTTTTTACGCTTTCTGAAGCTTCTGACACCAATAATTGAGCAACAGACAAGTCTTCAGTCGTTTCTGATGCTATCTCCTGAGAGTCAATAGTTTGAGAATCGACAGCGTGTTCTGGAGACTCTTTTTCCAAAGTTCCACGTTCTAGTGACTCCGATGTTTCTGCGTCTATAGATGAAGCAGCAGACGAAGCCTCAGTGGAAGTAAGCTCAGTTTCCTCAAGCGTTTGTTGCGCTTCTAAAGGTTGGTCGGTTGATTCATCAAGCTTTCGTTGAGACCAACGGCTAAAAAAGTTAGTTGCCATTTGATCGACCCGCGCCTTTACGTTTCTTACGTCTTGCTTCTAATAACTCGCCATGACGACCGATGAATGCTTCCATCCAAGCTTGTACAGGCAATGGCATGTCGTAAGACAATACTTGGTTATCTCCGTCCATGTATTGGCCTGCGACTGTTTGTGATGCTGTCAGTAATTGAATAATAGGTTTACCGGAGTCAACATTATCCATAACTAAGAATAGCTTAGGTTGCTGAGAGCTTAGATTGAAGCGGTAGTCGGTACGTTCGTCTTTGTGCAACTGAAGCAAACATACGTCTGGGGTTTCATGTTCAGGTGATAATTCAAAACCGATGAGTTCCCATTGAGTTGTTACCCAAATACCAGTTTTGATCTCTTTCTCTATTCTTTGGACACCGATTGGCCAAGCTGCTTCTGTTTTTTCATATTGTTCTTTGAATTCTTTTATCTCAGACATACTTCACCCAATTGATTTTCTTTGGTCTGAATGCACTTAGGACATTTTGTACTGTGTGCATTCATATACACCCCATAAAGCAATAAACACGCCAATACGGATTAACTGCGAGAGCGTATCTATAGCGTTCGTTATCAAGTTGTCACTATAACGTTAGTCGATACTGGTTATTTCAGACAACTCCACCCGGTGAACTCTCATATTTTGCGCTATTTTAATCTAATGCTTCATGTTTCCATCAATCCCCGTTATTTTGGAATGAGAATTGCTAAATGCTTGAGTTAAAGCTAAGACTGACTAAGTGACAGAGAACGCATGTATTCTAAAGAGTCGTATGATGACTCTTGCCTAACTTCTTATCCCTTATAATCGCTATCTCATTAAGTAGGACGTGACTGTGGTAAAACCAAACATAATAAAAACCAGTGAAAACCCACTTCAGACCATCGAAGTTGAAGTGTTTGATGAATATGGCGAAAAGCTAACGAAACAAATTGCGTGCGAGCGCCCTCTTACCGTTATGTTGAACTGGAAAGAGATCGTAACTCTAATGACATTAGGTTCACGCCCGGAAGCATTAGTCTTGGGTTATTTGAAAAACCAAAGCTTCCTTTCTGATCCAGAAGCCGTTGAATCAATCATCATCGACTGGGAAACCAGCTCAGCAGCGGTTATCACCAAAGAAGATACGAGCCAACTTGAGCAAGCGCTTAAGAAGAAGACAGTTACCTCTGGCTGTGGCCAAGGTACCATGTATGGCAACGTGATGAAGCAATTGGAAGATTACCAAGTGCCTCAAACCAAGATTAAGCAATCTGAAATCTATACGGCTCTAGAAGCGCTGACTCATTATAACGACACCTACAAGAAAGCGGGTGCGGTTCATGGCTGTGCTGTTTGCAAAGACGACAAGGTTCTATCGTTTGTTGAAGATGTTGGCCGACACAATGCCGTTGATACATTGGCTGGTGAGATGTGGCTTAACAAAGAGACAGGTGAAGATAAGATCTTCTACACCACAGGCCGTTTAACGTCTGAGATGGTGATTAAGGTTGCGCAGATGGGAATCCCTGTTCTACTGTCACGCTCTGGCGTTACACAAATGGGCTTAGATTTAGCGCAGAAGTTCGGCATCACTACGATTGCTCGCGCTAAAGGTTTACGCTTCCAAGTGTTCACGGGTGCAGACAAGATTGACTTTGATGTGAAAGGTGAATAATCAGCAGTCGGAAAAAAGCGTAGGTTTGATTGGTGATTCACTAACCGCTTCTAATTGTAAAGTTCTGATGTAAATAGTTAGTGACCCATCAAGGATAAATACATAGAAACTTAGCTAGATACAAAAACGCCGTCATGCTTTTTAGTATGACGGCGTTTTTAATTTTCAATTTATAGCTTAATTTCCAACGCATAGAGTTGAAAACTAAGGCTAACTTAAAGCTTAGCCGCGTGCTTTCAAGAACTCAGCGTAAGTACCGCGGAAATCGTTGATCTTGCCATCTTTGATTTCAAGGATACGAGTTGCAAGCGAGTCTACGAATACACGGTCGTGAGATACGAAGAACAATGTGCCTTTGTAGTTCTCAAGAGCCAAGTTAAGCGCTTCGATAGATTCCATATCCATGTGGTTTGTTGGCTCATCCATTAGCAGGATGTTTGGTTTATGCATCATGATTTTACCAAGAAGCATACGACCTTGCTCACCACCAGAGATAACCTTTACAGATTTCTTAATGTCGTCTTGACCAAATAGCATACGACCTAGGAAGCCACGAACAACTTGCTCGTCTTCGCCTTCTTGGCGCCATTGGCTCATCCAATCAAACAAGTTCATGTCTGTCTCGAAATCGTGTGCGTGATCTTGAGCGTAGTAACCGATGTTTGAGTTTTCAGACCACTTGTACTCACCTGTGCGAGGCTCAAGAGCGCCAGCTAGTGTGTTAAGTAGTGTTGTTTTACCCACACCGTTCTCACCGATGATAGCAACACGCTCACCTACTTCGAAAATACCGTCGAACTTGTTGTATAGGTCTTCTTCAAAACCTTGAGATAGGTTTTCAACCACAAGTGCGTTACGGAATAGCTCTTTAGACTGTTCGAAACGGATGAATGGGTTTTGACGGCTAGACGCTTTAACTTCGTCTAGTTGGATCTTATCGATCTGCTTAGCACGTGACGTTGCTTGCTTCGCTTTAGATGCGTTAGCAGAGAAACGAGATACGAACGTTTGAAGTTCAGCAATTTGTGCTTTCTTCTTAGCGTTGTCAGACAGTAGACGCTCACGAGCTTGAGTCGCAGCCGTCATGTACTCATCGTAGTTACCTGGGAATAGACGAAGTTCGCCGTAATCAAGGTCAGCCATGTGTGTACAAACAGAGTTTAGGAAGTGACGGTCGTGCGAAATGATGATCATTGTGCAGTTACGTTGGTTTAGCGTATCTTCCAACCACTTGATGGTGTCCATGTCCAGGTTGTTCGTTGGTTCGTCAAGAAGCATGATATGCGGGTCTGCAAACAGTACTTGAGACAATAGAACACGAAGTTTCCAACCCGGTGCTACTTCGCTCATCAGACCGAAGTGCATTGATTCTTCAATACCTACCGCTAGAAGAAGCTCACCAGCTTTAGCTTCTGCCATGTAGCCGTCCATTTCAGCGAACTGAACTTCAAGGTCAGCCACTTTCATGCCGTCTTCTTCGCTCATTTCTGGCAAAGAGTAAATGCGGTCACGCTCTTGCTTAATAGCCCAAAGCTCTTTGTGACCCATGATAACCGTGTCGATTACCGTGAATTCTTCGTAAGCAAACTGGTCTTGGTTTAGCTTAGCAACGCGCTCGTTTGGATCGTAGCTTACGTTACCAGCACTTGGCTCAAGTTCACCAGATAGGATCTTCATGAACGTCGATTTACCACAGCCATTCGCGCCGATTAAACCGTAGCGGTTGCCTTCGCCGAACTTAACTGAAATATTTTCGAAAAGTGGCTTAGCGCCGAATTGTTGGGTGATATTTGCTGTGGAGATCAATGCCATTACCTTTTTAATGTGAAAAACGCCGCAACGTTACTTGTTCAGGGCTTTAACTGCAAGTATTGATTGCAATTACTGGCCATTAAGTGAGTGATAACCTAGCCAAATCATAGTTTGAACTGACTCACATTTTTGGTTTTCTATTTATCGCCGTAAAACCGTCGATTTTAAGGAAAAACAAAATATCGAACAGCGCACCATAATGGGCGGTATATAACGTCCCAAATCATGCCAACCATTGAATATATCGTATGCTGATTGGTCACAGTAAAAGCCAACCCGATCAACGCAACAGAAGACATAATAAAGATGCTCAAATACTAGCCTAATCCCTGACAATTTCATGACAAAATCGCTCGAAACAGGAATAAAGTACTCGCCCCCGACACGGGGTTGGATTTCACAAAGTCAGATTATCTAACTATAGTAATCCTAACCTCATAATTCTAAGAGACTTTTATGCGTTCACTATCGCGCTTCTTAATCCTCACTTTGGCCATTCTCTCTTGGCCTAGTCATGCCAACTTGGAATATGACTTACAATCTCAGCCGCAGGTATCCGATTCTGCTGTTGATCTCGATGATCGAATTGATTCGTTACCCGACCCCCTCTTTATGGAACCGTCGGACAGACGCCAAGTCAATATATTGCTCGCTGAAGTGCTACAAGTTCAAAAGCAGGAAATCAAAACCTTCGAGCAACAGATAAAAGCCTACAGAGCGAACAACGACGCTGATCAATGGTTTGCCGTTCAAACCAGTTACGTCACTTTGAATAGCTTGAATGTGAGCAAGCAACACCTGTTAGAGCAGACGAATTCCGCTAATAAAGAGCGCCTAACGGGTTTTGGCCCCTACGGCGTAACTCAATTTAAGCAAGAGTGGGAATTAACCAAGCTCAACATTGAGTATCTTGTTTATTTCCAAATTCGTAGCTTTAAAGCGCTTGTTAAAGACATCTTTATTTCGCCAGTGCCAGTGATTGGTGCCTCACTAAAAGTGTTATTCATCTACTTCGGTTTAGTGTGGTGGCTTGCCAACAGCACCCGCTTGATTGAACTGTTTCGAATTAACTTTCTTGAAGCGAAAACGAACCCTCCTTTTCTGGTTCGCGTGATTTGGTATATCAGCCGCGCTGATCGTGCGATTGCTTGGCTAATTGCCATCACATTGTCATTGAGAGTGCTTTCTAGTATCCCTAGTCTTCAACATTTGATTTTCCTGGAGATCTTCACTTGGTGGATTCTAGGTGGTTCGATTGCCATCAGCTTTATTTTGGAATTTGCCTACCGTTTAGGTCGTACATCAAATCAAGAAGTGATAGCACTACGCCTATCGACTATTCGTCGTTACGTGTGGAGCTTCATCGTTGCGGGTGTGATTCTCCAGATATCAAGTATTACGCTAGGCAAAGGTACGATTTACAGCTGGATTTACAGCGCTCTGTTTTTCTGGTTTGTGCTGGTCACGATCTCAGTTCTCAGACTATGGAGAGCGAAGGTCTTCGATACGTTGCAACACATCTCTGATCGCCCGGTTTGGGTGAATTGGGCAGTAAACCGCAAGGATACCTTCTTACTTAATATATTGGCGACGGCCATTGGCATCGTGTGGTTGAGTGTTTACAACTTTCAACATCGAATTATGGCCCTGCTATCCAATTACACTTTGTTTAGCCAGGCCTTAGCTTATCTATTTAGAATTGAAGTTGCTAAACAGTCTGACCTTGATAAGAATCAGCAAAACTTGGTTCGAATCAAAGGCGATCAAACCTATGAATACATTCTTCCGGGTAATATCGACAGCACGCTGATTGATTACGCCGGTGATGAGGTTAAGCAACTGTCTCGCTACTTGATGTCAGACAGCCCTGCTATCTGTATTGTTTCAGGTGAACGTGGTGTGGGCGCAACAACGCTGCTTTATACCCTGCTGCACAAAGTCTCTAACGCTGAACCTGTCTACGTAAGTTGCCCTTACGCTGGTTATCAAGAGCTGTTAGCGCATCTAGCGGTGAGCATCGGCTTGGAAGAGAAAGCGACTGAGATTCAGATCTTGGCTCACCTTCGTAAAAGCAAGACCACGTACTTGATTGCGATCGATAATGCACAACGTCTAGTTAAGCCAATGGTTGGCGGCTTGTCTGATCTGATACGTTTAACCAATCTACTGCGTCGTTCTAAAAAGAACCACCGTGTCGTGATATCGATCGCCAAATCAAGCTGGCGGTTTGTCGATCGAGCGCGTGGCGAACGTTTGCTGTTTGACTTGGTGTGTTTCCTTCCGCGTTGGACAGAGAAACAAGTCGGTGAGCTTCTAAATAGCCGTATTAATACGGAGCTTGAGAAGCCGTTATCGTTTGATGGTTTGGTGGTGCCTAAACAGTGGGACCAAGATGACATGAGCGAGGAAGATCGCGCACGCCAAGGCTTCTACCGAATCTTGTGGCATTACTCTGATGGTAACCCTACCGTTGCGTTGCGCTTCTTCCGACTCTCATTGAATCGAAACAAAGATACCGATCAAGCCGTGGTGCGCTTGTTCCATGTTCCAGAAGCACAAGAACTAGAAAACATGCCAAAACCTATGCTGGCTGTGCTTCGTTCTATCGTGCAGTTGGAAATCGCGTCTCCGGAAGTCTTGTCTGATTGTACGCAGCTAAGCACGGCTGAGATAACCGGCATTCTGCGTTACTTTGAAAGCCGTGGTTATATTGGTTGGCATGAAGAAAAGGCTCGAATTTCCGAGCACTGGTTCCGCCACATTACTAACGTTCTCGACCGTCAACATCTACTGGTGAAGTAAAATGAAGAAGTTATTTATCCTACTATTTGTTGGCTTGGCAAGTGCTGTCAGTTTCCCGATCTTTGCGACGGAAGAGTTAGCCAATGTAGAAAACATCTCAAAGATAGCGAGTCTAGTGCGATGGAGCGGCGTGTTCTTCTCCATGATCGTTATTGCTGCGATGTGGTTACTGCTTAAGTTTATCAACTCGATGGTGACCAGTTTTGGTAGCCAATTCGTGCAATACCGAATGCTGCTACAGAAACTGCAGTCGTTTACTCAGTTCTTTATCTATGTGAGCACAGGTCTTATCGTGTTCATGATGAGCTTTAGAATCAACGACCAAATACTGGCTTTGATTGGTGGTACCCTCGCCGTGTCAGTCGGCTTTGCGCTTAAAGATTTGGCAGCTTCATTCATCGCGGGCATCACGGTAATGATTGATAGGCCCTTTCAAGTTGGTGACCGCGTCACGTTCGAAGGCAACTACGGTGATATCATTACCATTGGTTTGCGTTCAGTGCGAATGAGAACCCTGAACGATGACATCATTACCATTCCGAACAACAAGTTCTTAAATGAAGTGACCACCAGTGGTAACTACGGTGCGTTGGACATGCAGGTGGTGATTCCGTTTTACGTTGGTATGGATGAAGACATCACCCTAGCCCGCGATCTGATTCAAGAAGCGGCGTCTTCAAGTCGTTATATCCACTTGCCGAAACCTGTAACGGTTTTGGTTAAACAGACGATTACCGATAACTACCTAGCAATACAGCTAACTTGTAAGGCTTACGTTGTGGATACTGCGTATGAGAAGCTGTTTGAAACCGACATTACTTTGCGTGTGATGAAAGAGTTTAAGAAGCACAACATCAACCCACCGAAAATTTCAGTAGCGGCGCATTAGGCTTGATGCTTTAGACGTTTGTTGCTTATAGCAAATGACTAGCCATAAATAAAAACACCTCCGAACTTATCGCAAGTGCGGAGGTGTTTTTTATGAGCTTTTTATCTTTAAGCTAATAGTCCTATTGATGCTAAACCTTAAAGTATTTCAATTGCTCAGTAAGGTGTTCTGTAGTGTTCGCCATTTTCTGACTGTCTTCTGCGAGCGATTGTGAGGCTTGGAGTACCTCATTTGCAGCGAGTTGAGATTTGGTTTGCGATAGATTAGTAGTGCAGAATTTTCGTGCTTGGGTTAAAACGTTCGTGTAATAGCCCAAGCGCGTTAGAAATATTATCAGATGATAATATCAGTGAATGAGTTCTTAGAACTTATAGGTTTGATACAAGCAATTGAGGTGTCGCTTTCTGTTGAAGATAGATACTAAAGCAACTTCCCTTACCTACCTCCGATTCAACTCGGATCTCGCCGCCAGTTTGGCTCAAGATACTCTGAGATACTGACAACCCTAAGCCCGTGCCATCTCGTTTGGTGGTATAGAAAGGCGAGAAGATACGTTTCAGTTGTTCTTCCTTAATACCGCAGCCTTCATCTTGAACATGAACGATAGCGCCATGAGACACACCATTTTCAACCCAGTCTTCACTCGAAATGGTTAACGTGCCCTGACCGTCCATTGCATGAATCGCGTTCATTTGTAGGTTAACCAGAATCTGTAGCAATTGGTTTCGATTGACCTCGACTGAGGTTTTAGCGTTCAGCTGCGATACGTACACAATGCCTTTCTTCTTCGCACCTGTTTTTACAAGCGTAATACTTTCATCCACTATTGGGTTGATATGTTGCCACGTAATTTCGTCTTGTACGCCGCCGTGACGGCTGTATTGAAGCAGGCTTCGTGTGATATTTCGAATTCGGTCAATCTGCTCCATGATCGCGTGGACTTCCTCATCTACACGGCTCACTTCATCGCCCAGTTCAAACTTCATCAGTTCAACGTTGCCAAGAATCACGGCGGTTGGGTTATTGATCTCATGAGCAATACCTGCCGTTAATTCACCTAACGCGGCCAGTTTTTCATTGACCACCAGCTTATCTCTGGCTTGATTGAGAAGCTTGATGTGCAGTTCGAGTTCTTCAGTTTTCTCTTTCAAACTCGCGGTACGAGAATGCACTTTGCACTCTAGTTCAGACGCCGCTTGTTGAATCTCTTGATTACGCTCGTGCAGTAGATCCAACATCTTATCGAACTGTTTAGCGAGCAGTGTCAGTTCGTGTTGATCATCTAAACCTAGCGTACCAATTCGTTTGTCTTGACCCATCTGTACTAGCTTCACCACTTTATGAATGCGTTCGATTGGGTTGAAAAGATCACGCGCGCCACGGTGAACGATCAAACCGGATGCCAACAACAGCAACACAATGGTAATGCTAATTTCGCCAAGGTTGGTCAAGTAGGTTTCTATCAACGGCCAAATCAAATAACCGGTGTAAAGCATGCCGATCACATTATTAAACTGGTCATGGATTGGTTGGTAAGCTGTGATGTACCAAGCATCGTAAACATACGCTCGATCTAGCCACTCTTTACCTTCATTCAAGACTTTCGAGTGAACCTCGTGAGAAACACGTGTACCAATGGCGCGCCCTACACTGTCTTCACTGCTCAAAGGCACGTTGGTGCTGACACGAAGATCATCAAGGAAGACCGTGACCGTACCAATATGACGATTAAACCCTTCTCGTTGTGGATAGATAAGGTTACTGATTTGGTCAACAAGTTGAGTGCTGTTATTCAGTAAGATCCCACCATCCAGAAAACCAATCACATGATCATGTTCATCTTTGATGGATACAACGGTTCGGCTTACCAATCCTCGAGTCTCGACCTCTTGCCCGTTGAGCATCGGAACTTCCGCTTTTTTAGCGAGGTCACGATCGAGATAATTGAGTTCATTACGGCTTAAGACACTGAAAAACGAAGACTTGTGAGTTAAGTTTAGATACTCGAGTTTCTTTTCCATGCTCTCGACACTGCGCCAACGCAGAAAATCGAGCTCATAGCGAGATTTGTTCTCAGACACCCAGCGAGTTAGCTCTTCGTGTGAAAGATCACTCGCGAGTTTGGTTCGAAAGTTATAAGACTCGGCGAACGCACGAACGTTGTATGCTTGCTGATTTTGGATCAGGTGAATACTGTTATCGGCAACATCCAAGCGTTCATCAACATCAATCAGAGCGCCCTGCCACGTGTAACGTATTGACCAATACAGTGTGATAGCCACAAGCGCGCACAAGGTCAGAATGATCGGAGCTGATGTTAGGAATAATAATCGGTAGCGAACCATGGTTTTGAATCGGAACGCCCACTTTGACCACCAACGACGTCTAATCGGCATATTCAGAGCCTTCTGTGTTCCAATCTTTGTACTTACGCTCTAGCGTTTTACGTGCGACGCCAAGATCTCTTGCAGCTGCCGATTTATTGCCATCATGAAAACTAACCAGCTGTTCTATATGAGATTTTTCTACTTCTTTGAGTGTCCAAGTGTTTGGATAACCCTCGGCAGCGTCTGCATTATTCAAGTTTGGCATTTCCGCACCATGTGACACCGTCACTGAAATGCTAGCGGGAACAGGATCACCATTAATCTCGCGCCAATAGTGTGCTGGTGGCTTGTCTAAAAGAATGCATCGTTCGACTAAGTTTTTAAGTTCACGAATATTTCCCGGCCATTCGTATTCGTTCAACGCCAAGATATCTTCATGTGCCCAATTTGGAACTGGCATGCCAAGCTCGCTCGATAAAAGACGAGTAAAGTATGGAACAAGTTCAATCAGGTCTGACGGGCGCTCTCTCAATGGCACCACATCAATCTTAAGTACATTGAGTCGGTAGAACAGATCGCGGCGGAAGTGCCCTTTATCGACCTCTTCTTGAAGATTTCGGTTGGTCGCCGCCACCACTCGTACGTCAACGGAAATTTCCTTCTCGCTACCGACTGGACGAATGGTTCTTTGCTCTAACACGCGTAACAATGCAGCTTGCATTGGCAGTGGCATTTCACCAATTTCATCAAGGAACAAGGTGCCACCACTTGCGACTCGGAAAAGACCTTCACGGTTTTTCTTCGCACCAGTAAATGCGCCTGATGTATGTCCAAACAGTTCACTTTCTAGAAGCTCTGGAGCAATCGCACCACAGTTGATTGGCACAAATGGACCTGTGCGTTTACTGGCTTCATGTACACCACGAGCAACTAACTCTTTACCCGTACCTGACTCACCTTCTATAAGAACGGATGCTCTTGACGGTGCAAATTGACTGATCAGCAATTTAAGCTGTTTAGTTTTGTCTGAATTGCCGATCAATTCGGTCTTGATATGACGGCTAACATCACGCTTCAACGCATACTGCATTCTTTGATCAAGTCGCTTATCCATACAACGCAGAACCGCTTGTATCATCTGTTCGAGGTTGAACGGCTTAAGAATAAAATCTGAAGCACCAAGCTTAAGCGCGGATATGGTCATCTCTAGATCGGCATAACCCGTCATGAAAATCACATCGGCGCGTTTGTCGTTGTCGTTAAACGCCTCTTCCCACTCAATGCCAGAGCGGCCTGGTAGGTTGATATCAAGGACAATCAGATCAAAATGTTCGCTTGAACGCAGCGTTTCAGCCTCTTCAACCGACCCTGCGCTCGACACCTTGCCAAAGAACTTACCTAGTGCTTTCTTTAAGATAGCCTGCATACCCAATTCATCATCGACGACCAAAACGGAAAAGGCCTGATACTGAGTCAATGTGTTCGGGTTGAGATTGGATGCAGATGAACTAGGTAAAGACATAATGATTAGCCGGTGAGAAAAGTTGGGACAGAGTGTACCAATTAACCTTTTCTCCAACAGGGACAATGTGCGACATTTTGTCCTAGCTCATGTTTTGATTCATTTTAGAGGGCTAAATGACGCAGTTTTGTCCGAAATAACAGCAATTTAATGAGATCTGATGCATGATTTATTGGCATTAAGATTGCTTATAAGGTGTAGATTTCTAATTACATCAATTAGCGTCTTATGCACATGCCCTTTTTTGAGCCCTTTAAAACTGAAGGCATGTCATTCATTTATAACAGAATGGACATAATAATAATGAAAGCAATTCCCCTAACTATTGCAGCTCTATCTATCGTCAGTTACACGGCTAGCAGCGCGGAAGACACCACTCATATTAAGTTGGCGACAACCACAAGTACTTATCACTCTGGTCTACTGGACTACTTATTACCTGAGTTCGAAAAAGATTCTGGTATCAAAGTTGATGTTTTAGCGGCGGGTACAGGTAAATCACTTCGCATGGGTGAGAATGGCGATGTAGACCTAGTGATGACTCACGCACCAAAGGCTGAAGCGAATTTCGTTGAACAAGGTTACGGGGTTCTACCTCGCAAGCTGATGTACAACGACTTTGTCATTGTTGGTCCTCAAAGCGATCCAGCGAAGATCGAATCTCAAAAAGCAGTGACTGATGTGTTCAAAGCAATCGCGAACAATAACGTGACCTTCGTTTCTCGTGGTGACGACTCTGGTACTCATAAGAAAGAGATGGGTATTTGGGCACAAACTAAAATGGAACCAAACTTCGGTGGTTATCGCAGTGTTGGTCAAGGCATGGGCCCTACTCTGAACATGGCGTCAGAGATGCAAGGCTACACCATGACAGACCGTGGTACTTGGTTGGCTTACCAAAACAAATTGGATCTTAAAATCCTTTTCCAAGGTGACAAGAACCTCTTCAACCCTTACCAAGTGATTCTGGTTAACCCTGAGCGCTACCCAAGCATTAACTACCAAGCTGCGAAAGTATTCAGTGATTGGTTGGTGAACCCTAAAGGTCAGAAACTGATTAACGACTTTAAACTGCATGGCAAACAGCTGTTTGTAGCGAGCGCAGAGTAGTTTTTCGTCAGCGTAGATTCGTTTATAACAAGCTGAGAATGGTTTGTTGTAAGTACTAATTCCAATTAGCACTACGCTTAACTAACCAGTTAACTGAAGCATTTAAAGAAACAATAGCTGACCAATACACACTCAAATAGTTTGGGTCAGCTATGATTAACATCAGTCATTACCGATAAAACCTATTATCGATTTACACGAGATACTTCATGACCCTATGGCAAACAACGATTGATGCAATGAATCTACTTGTGAGCTTTGACCACGAATTGTGGAAAATCGTCGCGGTATCCTTCAGCGTATCTTTGTCCGCCATCTCATTGGTGATTGTTCCTGCAATCCTTATGGCTTTCTTATTGGCTTATACCGAGTTCCCCGGGAAATGGGCTCTGCTTTCAGTGATCAACACCCTGCAAGCTATCCCAACCGTGGTTATCGGTTTGTTGATGTACATGATGCTCTCTCGCTCTGGCCCGTTAGGTGATTGGGAATTACTGTTCACCCAAAAGGCGATGATTCTAGGTCAGATGCTGATCTGTTTCCCAATCCTAGTCGCGATGATGCACGGCGCTCTCCAAGCCAGTGACCGCCGAGCGGTTGAAACGGCGCGCACGCTTGGCGTATCAACCACACGTGTGGCATGTACCTTAATTTGGGAAACGCGCTTCCCTCTTCTAGCTGCAACTATCGCTGCCTTCTCTCGTATCGTCACTGAGGTTGGTTGTTCAATGATGGTCGGTGGCAACATTATGGGGATGACAAGAAACATCCCAACAGCTATCGCTATGGAAAGCCACAAAGGCGCATTCGCTCAAGGCGTCGCCCTCGGTATGGTGTTATTAGCATTGGCATTAGCCCTTAACTTTTTCCTTTCCAGTGTGAGAGGAAAAGGCTATTTAAGAACTTAGGAACGCTGTCATGAGTATAAAAATAACAACGCAGCAAATTTCAATGCGCTACAAAGAGCGTGTTTTGTTCCATATTCCCGAATTGTCGATCGGCCCCAACGATGCCATTTATCTCAAAGGAGATAATGGTGTGGGTAAAACGACCCTACTTAAAATATTGTCTGGATTGATTCAGCCAAGCTCTGGCCGCATTCAGTCTCCGACACAAAGCTGGCAGCAGATCTTATTCCCTAGGCTAAAATTTAAAGACATCATCTATCTGCACCAAACCCCTTACCTTTTTGATGGTTCGGTGTACCAAAATGTCGCTTATGGCATTCGCTTTAACAAAGAGAGCCAAAAAGATAAGCGAGCTCAAATAATTAATGCGTTGAGAATGGTAGGTTTAGAAACCCTAGCAGACGAGCACATTTCTGTTTTGTCTGGTGGTGAGCGTCAACGCGTAGCAATGGCACGAGCTTGGATTCTCAAGCCTTCAATCTTGCTGATGGACGAACCAAGTGCCTCTTTAGACAAAGAATCTATTGAAAGATTGGTGATAATGGCCGAAGATCTTCTTCAAAGAGGCGCGAGTTTAGTCATCACTAGTCACCAAACTAACGCGTTAACCGACTTATGTAAGAAGCAATGGTGGATCAAAGACAATACTTTGACCGAATCGCCGCTTCTGCAAGTTATTCAGAAAGATAAAGCACAAGAGAATATTTATGCTGCTTCCAACGCAAACTAGTTGGGTTATTTTGGCTGGCGGGCAGGCCAGCCGTATGGGCGGAAAAGATAAAGGACTCGTTGAGCTCAACGGTTCTCCGCTTATTCAATACGTTATAAACAAGCTGTCACAACAAGATGTCAGCATCACTATCAATGCCAATCGTAACTTAGACAGCTACCAAGCATTTGCTCCGGTTGTTTCCGATTCTTTCCCTGACTACCCAGGTCCGTTGGGTGGCATTCATGCTGGCCTTAAAAACGCGAGCACAGACTGGGTTGGTTTTGTCCCTTGCGACAGCCCACAAATCAGTGACGACCTTGTTGAGCGTTTTTGTTCTGCAGTAAAAGAAGACAGTGACATTCTTGTCGCGCATGATGGCGAATTTAAGCAACCTGTATTCACCCTATTCCACAAACGTGTTCTACCAAAGTTAGAAGCGTTTTTGGAACGTGGTGATCGTAAAATCATCTTGCTATACAAAGAGTGTGTCACGGAATATGTCGATTTTAGCGATTCTCCTAACTGCTTTGTTAATCTGAACACGCCAGAAGAACTCACCCAATTCGGAACGCTTCAATAATGAAAGATTCAAAACAACGCCCTAACCTTCCTCTATTGGGCTTTGCTGCTTATAGCGGTACAGGCAAAACAACGGTACTTGAAGCGTTACTGCCTCTGCTGACTAATGCGGGTTTAAAAGTGGGTGTTCTTAAACATGCTCACCACGATTTTGATGTCGATAAGCCAGGTAAAGACAGTTACCGCTTACGTAAAGCGGGCGCGAATCAAATGTTGATCGCTTCTCGTAACCGTCACGTGATGATGACAGAAACGCCAGAAGCCGAAGCTGATTTTGATTACCTTCTGACACGTTTCGATACCAACACGCTTGATCTGATTTTGGTTGAAGGTTGCAAGAACATTGCTTTCCCTAAAATTGAATTGCACAGAGATGAAGTCGGTAAACCTTGGTTATACCCGAACGATGACAACATTATTGCCATTGCTGCAGACAGCCAAGTGGAATCAGAACTGCCACAAATGGCGATCAGTGACTTAGAAGCGATTCGTGATTTCATTATTGAATATGCTCAGTCGTTTGACGGTTCCTCGAAAATAAGCGAAACCGCTTCTTGTTCGTCTTCAAAAGACAACACGCCTGCAGTGTGTTGTGATTCGTTCTCTCCTGCAGGTTTAACCGTTACTCAAGGCCAACAAAAGATTGTTGATAGCATTGACGCGCTTGATCTCACAGAGAGTGTTGAACTACTGCAGGGCTACGGTCGAGTGTTGGCTGAAGATGTGATCTCGCCAATCAATGTACCTCAAAACACCAACTCAGCAATGGACGGCTACGCAATTCGTAGTGAAGATCTAGAATTGGACAGTTACAACATCGTTGCTGAAGTCATGGCGGGTCACAGCTACGAGCAAATCGTGCAACAAGGTGAAGCCGTTAAAATCATGACCGGCGCACCAATGCCAGAAGGCGTTGATGTTGTCGTGATGCGTGAACAAGCCGTCCAAGATGGCGATAAAGTTAGCTTCCCTGATGCTAAAATCTCGGTTGGACAAAATGTCCGTATGGCAGGTGAAGATTTAGAAATCGGCCAACCTGTCTTTACACGTGGCACACGCATTGAAGCGCCAGAAATGGGCATGATGGCGTCGTTAGGTTTTGGTACCTGCCCTGTTCTGCGTAAAGTGAAAGTGGGTGTGTTCTCTACGGGTGATGAAGTTCAAGCGCCGGGTCACGAGCAAAAACCAAACTCTATCTATGACTCAAATCGTTTTACTATTATCGGTATGCTTCAAAAGCTCGGCTGTGACATCGTCGATTACGGCATCATTGAAGATGATGAGCAGAAGATGATGGATGTGCTGCATTCTGCGTCGCTTGAAACCGATATGGTTTTGACTTCTGGTGGTGTGTCTGTTGGTGATGCGGATTACATCAAGCTTGCGTTAGATAAACTGGGTGAAATCAACTTCTGGCGTATCAACATGCGTCCAGGTCGCCCATTGGCTTACGGTAAGATTGAGAACAAGCCGTTCTTTGGTTTACCGGGTAACCCTGTTGCTGTGATGGTGTCGTTCATTAACTTTGTTGAGCCTGCGATCCGCAAGCTTCAAGGTCAAACGAACTGGACACCAGTAAAAGCAAATGCTGTAGCAACTGAACAACTGCGCTCACGCCAAGGCCGTACTGAATTTAGCCGTGGTGTGTTCTCGATGAATGAATCCGGCGTGCTTGAAGTGAAAACAACGGGTAAGCAAGGTTCAGGTATTCTGCGTTCAATGAGTGAAGCGAACTGCTTAATCGAAATCTCTCCAGCAGTTGATACGGTGAAAGTTGGTGAAACAGTGACGATCATTCCTCTGCAAGGGCGTGTTTGATTCAAAGCTCAAACACCTAAATTGACTTAGCTGCTTTTTAATTGACTTAGAAGCTCATTGCTAAGACATAGACGAAGCCCCTTCTATCGAGCTTTCGATGTTAAGGGGCTTTTTGTTCTTTTCGTTTCGTGAAAGACAACCTGTTCGTTGCCTAAAAGAAAAATAGCTTAAATTACGCTAAACGTTAGAACGATAATCTTAAGATTTCTTATCATAACCTTGAGCCACGTACGCTTTTTATGTAGAGTGCGCGCAAAGTAATAATTCTATTGGAGAGCACCATGGCTCGTACCATTCTGTACACTTACAAAGACGAAGACAAAGAGTTACTGTTTTCAAAACAAGAACACCGCACGATCCAAGAAGCTGTTGCTGCAGCTGAAGGCATCGATATCTCTGAGTATCTAAAAACTGAGCAACAGCTTGAGTTGATTTCTGATACTAAAGCGGTTCGCAACTACCAAGACAACTACTTCCGCAAGCTTGGCTTTACTAAGCTTACGTTGAAGCAAAAAGACAATCTTGGTGTTGGTAAAAAGAAGAAGTAAGCCCTCTTGGCTCTTTTCTTGATATGTCGTTTCTAGCTTTTCGTTTGTAGTTAACAGCTAACAGCTAAAGAAACGAAAGCTCCGAACAATAAAAAATGCCGCAACCTCTTTCGAGATTGCGGCATTTTTATTTGTACTTTTTAACTATCTAACCTTAGCTAGCTTAACTTAAGTCACGATTACTTAATGTTAAGGAATGCAGCACCACGAACGCCGCCTGAATCACCATGCTTCGCTTTGATGATCTTTGGACATTTCGCTACAGACAGTAGGTATTTAGGGATACGCTTTGGCATCTCTTCGTAGATAAGTTCGAAGTTTGAAAGACCGCCACCCAATGCAACTACGTGTGGATCAAGACCGGTAAACAGGTTCGCGAAACAGATAGCCAATAGCTCCATGAAACGATCAACGTGCTCAGCCGCTTTTGCTTCACCTTCGTTGTACGCTTGAATGATCTCGATTGCTTTCTTCTTCTCGCCGAAGTAGTGCTCGTAAATCAATTCAAAGCCACGACCTGATAGGTAGCTGTCTAGACAACCTTTCTTGCCACAACCACAACCGAGTAACGGTGCGTTGTCGCCAAGGTGGAACCAAGCATCAATAGGAAGACGCATATGGCCCAGTTCACCTGCAACGTGGTTACGACCAGAGAACACTTTGCCTTCGTAAACTAACCCGCCACCAAAACCAGTACCTAGAATTAGGCCTGCTACTGATGGTTCGTCTTTAAGCTCGTCATCCCACGCTTCTGAAAGCGCAAAGCAATTCGCATCATTTTCAATTTTCACACTACGACCAATAAGTGCTTCTAGGTCTTTACGTAGTGGTTTCCCCGTTGAAGCTGGCACGTTAACAACCAGCATTGTGCCGTCGTCAGCATCTTCCATACCAGGAAGACCAAGACCAATTTTACCTTCGCAAGAAAATTCACTGTCGTACTTCTTCACCAAACCGGCAATCGTATCAAGTAGCAGTTGATAATCTTCAGTAGGCGTTGGTACGCGTTCTGTTGCTACTCGCTCAAGTTTTTCATTGAACGCACCAAATTCAATTTTTGTGCCGCCAACATCGAAGCCGTAATACATGAAATCTCTCCAATTTTTCCCTAAATTCGGGCAAATAAATTTTTCAAATTAAACATCTAGGACGCATTATCCATAACACCCCCCCTACAAACCGTGATGGATAACAAACTTATCTCGTGTTCGAATCTGTTTGAACAACAAGTCAGCACAAAGCGGTTAAAGGTTAGAGTGACGTCTCATTTTTAGTGTGCTCTATGAAAGCGTTCAGGCTTGGTTTGGTTGGATCGGACTTATAACGCGTCTTACTTAGCATGTAGCTTTCACGAAATGTCTCAAACCACAGCTGTAAAGTCTTTGCGCCCTGCTCTTCACCAGCCTGTTTCAAAACCAAGCTCGCTACTTCTGCAGTCGAGAGATGTTGTTCGTTGTCTGACTTACGCATCATGTATTGCGAAACCGATTCTGGTTCGATCGACAACACCGGTAAGTCTTGCAGATACTCTGAACGACGGAAAATACGTCGTGCTTCACGCCAACTACCATCAATAAAGATCAGCAGCAACGTCTTGTTCGAATCTCGCATTTCAGCAAGATCTGCAACCACACGCGATTTGTCATCGGTATAATCTTCAGGAAAGACCACGACTGGCTGATATTTATCGTCTTTCAGCACATCAAGCATCTCTTGATTCGGTTCAGTGCGGTGCCAAAGGTAGGCATAGCTGTCTTTAACGGTATCAAGGATTAAACGGCCGGTATTACTTGGTTTGAGTATTTCGTTGTCCGATAAGATCAACATGGTCGCGACGTTCGTATTTACGTCTGGTTGATGTTCACAGATACAGCTGTCTTGTTTGATTTTACAGAACTGACATCGAACCACTTTACACCCGCGCGCGTTAAACGGCTTGGTAGAAAGAGACAAACGGTGTTGATATAAACGGTGAAAAGCGTGGATTCTCATGGACAATAACGATAAATCTAGAAAAGTGGCACGATTGTACTTACAGTGTCCCTAGAATGATAGAAGGAATTCCCATGCAAGACCCATCACTGCTTCGCCTTGTTTGTTTTATTGTCGTTTTCGGACTGTGTGCGCTTTGGGAATACCGTTTTCCACGTAAAGCACTGACTCAAAGCAAATGGTTTCGCTGGGGAAACAACTTTGCGTTAGTCGCTTTGAACAGCTTTCTATTGGCTACTATAATTCCTATCGCAGCATTTCAAGCGGCGGTTATCGCACAAGAAAACCAATGGGGTCTGTTCAATACCCTGTCACTTCCTAAAGAATTGACCATTCTGATCTGTGTATTGCTCTTGGATTGTGCCATTTACCTACAGCACTTGGTGTTTCACCGTGTTCCTTGGTTGTGGAAGCTACATCGAGTTCACCATGCGGATCTAGATATCGATGTCACAACCGGAACGCGCTTTCACCCTATTGAGATGATTCTTTCGATGCTCATCAAGGTGAGTTTGGTGATCGCACTTGGTGTGCCTGTCATTGCTGTCGTGATATTTGAAATTGTTCTTAATGCGAGCGCGATGTTTAACCATAGCAATGCACGTCTTCCGCTATGGTTCGATAAACGATTGAGAAAAGTGATTGTGACACCAGACATGCACCGCGTTCATCACTCGGTCATTGTTAAGGAAACGCACTCAAACTTTGGCTTCTTTTTATCAGTGTGGGACATCTGGTTTAAGACTTACCGCGCCCAACCCAAGCTTGGTCATGACAAGGTGCATATTGGTGTTCCCGAGATTCAAGATGGTAAAGAGCAACGGCTAGATTTAATGTTACGTCAGCCATTTGCACGATTCCCGACAACGAAAGATTAAGTTCGAATTCAGTTGAGTCTCAAGCTTATATTGAGACCAACCTTAGCTTAATACCAAAGTTATCTTAATCCGAAAACAAAACGCCCTTAGATTCTTGTGAGAACTTAAGGGCGTTTCTGTATCGATAGAATTATAAGAGCAGTTAGCGCTTCAACTCTTGTGCTGTTTGGCTTAACTCAGCACGCTCGTTTATTTCAGCACGCTCGTTTAGTTTAAAACGTACTTATGAAGCATAGCTTGTTGGTGCCCTGCTATCTCTCCGACTTGCTCTGAACTCTCGATCATAGATTCAAGTTGCAGCTTAGTATTTTCGCCCTGCTCAGACACGCGAGTGATAGAATGCGTTACATCGACAGTCGCACGTGCTTGTTGTTCGGTTGCCACCATGATTTGCTCAACACGCCCTTTGATCTGGCTTACTGCAAATTCTATTTTCTCGAAGGCTTGTCTTACATCACCACTGGTTTGCAGTGCATTGGCCATCTCGCTTCTCGATTCCGTTACAGAAGCACGTGAGCGATCTGCTGCCGCTACTAGTTCGTTCATCATGCTACGAATATTGGTGGTTTGCTGGGATGTGCCGCTCGCCAATTTACGCACTTCGTCTGCAACTACCGCAAAACCTCGACCTTGTTCACCTGCTCGCGCCGCTTCTATCGCAGCGTTCAGTGCCAATAAGTTGGTGTTTTCAGCGATTCCGCTTATCATATCGACCATTTCACGAATCTGTTTCACTCGACCATCCAAGTCAGCCATCGACTCTTCACTCATGCTAAGAGAGTGCTCAAGCGCTTGTAATCGTTGTTGGTTAAGGCCAACCACTTGGCTGCCACTCACTGACTCATCTTCTGCTATTTGAGCATCGTCGTTCGATGCGTTAGAAATACGAGCAATCTCACCAATCGATGCTTCCAGCTCAGTAATGGTGGTGATCATATTCTGAAGTGATTCGTTCTGCTCGTTCAAGCTCGAATTGGTTTGCTCTGCAGCGTCGTGGCTTACTTCTGCCGTTTGATAAAGCGTCTCACAGTTGCGCGTTACTAAACGAACCGAATCTGCGGTTGAATCAACGACCGTATTGAGTTTTGAAGTAATAACTTGCAGCTCTAGCGGCCCCAGTAATTCACTCTGTTTAGAGAAGTCATGATCTGCCAGTGAACTCAACTGTTGAGTTATGTTTTTAAGCCCTTTATTCATCCAACGGCGTAACACGAACCATGAAATCACAATGATTACGGCAATCACTAGCCCGCTGATAAACAACACACGATCAATATTGGTAATGGTTTGATTTACAACCAGTTCACTTTCATCAATCAGGTGGGAAGCGGTGGAAGACAGCTGATTCAATGTGCTAATGACGGTGTTCGCTAAGTTAATGACTTGCGTTAAGTTTTGCTCTTGCTGCTGAACCAGTTCGAGTTTCAAGAGGATTTGTTTGATTACACCTTCTTCGGTAAAGCCTTCTTTCACCATCTCGTAAGGCGCCGTCAAGCTCGCGAACTCAACGATGTCTGGATGCCAATCGGCAAAATCGCTGTAAGCCAAGTTAAGGCCTGCGATTCGGTTTCTCAATTGACGGTATTCGTCTTGTGCTTTATCAATGTCAGATTGCATCATCAGCATCAAGAAGGTGTTCGCCATAGCAGACGCGCTGGATGTAAATCGGTTCGCTGCATCGCTCGCTTCTGGGTTGTCTTCAACCAAGAATGAGCTGATTCGATTCATTTCTGGTCCGATAGATCCAACGCCATAACGGAACTCGCCCATTTTACTGTCGATCAGATTTTGCTTACTTTGAATCTCAATCTGCGCCAGCAGTACCGTGTTGGTCATAGCTTGCAGTTGCGCCATGTCATCGACAAGGATTTGTTGTTGCTCTAAAGAGATCGCATCAGGAAAAGATTGGGAAATAAAAAGAAGTTCCTCTAGCGTGGTATTGCTCTCTGTCGCGAGTTGGTCAATTGAGCCCCTTGTGGCATTCAGTGTATCTAAGTCGGTTGATTGGGTGCTGTAAGTGAGAAGTTTTACTTGTTCTAATACGCTTTGCGTTAATTCGGCGTTATGTAGAGCAAGGGGTAATGCTTGTTCCGAGAGTGCATCAAAATGTCCCCCGACCCGTTCAACGCCCCGAATGCTAACCATTGATAAAAAAGTAACAAGTAAAAGAATGGAAATAAATACAGCAGTGACGGTTTGAATGAGCGAGAATGTATAACGTGAGGGTTTTATTGATAAATTTGTGTCGGGCATGTGAAATCCAGTTTGACTACGAAAAGAGATATCCTTAAGTTAGGTCGTATACTAGAAGTCCTTGATGACGTTTTTATTTCAGTTTTTTGTCAGAAGAGTTACATATGAAAATCAGAAAAATGGCTGTAGTTACAATAACTTTAGCAACATTGGCTGCTTGTAGCTCGTCACCTTCGCCTTCTCAGCTTAGTCAAACCGCACAGAAACCCCTATCAAAGTCAGAACAATTGACTACAAACGCTTATATGAGCGTGTATGAACAGTGGAAAGGCGTGCCATACCATTTCGGTGGGACCTCATTTCGAGGTATAGATTGCTCTGCTTTTGTTCAAATCGCCGTGCAAAATGCGACTCAACAAGCTCTACCAAGAACCACAAAAGACCAGAGTAAAAAGGGAAAAGAAATTGCGTATGGGCAGGCAACAAGCGGTGACTTGGTGTTTTTCAAGACTTCGATGACGGTGCGACATGTAGGCGTTTATTTAGGAAACAACCAATTTCTACATGCCTCGACATCGAAAGGTGTCATTATTTCTAGGTTAGATAACCCTTACTGGGCATCCAAGTTTTGGCACTTTAGGCGTTTATAGCGGTTCGAAAGATAAACCGCTGAGCGAGGTAACTCTAGAAAGATACGACTTAAACGCCCGTTGTTATTATGCTGATTAATTACGACGATAAATGAGCAAACAAACCGTTAATCGTATTTAGCAACAGCAGTATCAAACAGGTTCTTCACTAACGCGATGTACTCATCGAGGAATACAATTTGTTCGTTAGTCGCTTTCTTAGCCCACACACCCGCTAATACTTCACCAAGATCCGCTACTACGGCATCTGCTTCTTTCAAAAGTTGAAAACGAACGCTCGAATGCAACTCTGGGTTTTGCTCGAAAATAGCCATGATGTTTGTTGAAATCATGTCGGTAACAATGTCTTCGACACTTTCGTTTCCAGTATCACCATTACTATTGGTAAACACATCAAGGTTGAATGATAGGTGCTCGATTAAAGCCAAATAGCCATCGGTTTCTACAACCACAATAATTCTCCGTTTTAAGCTCTAGAGCAGATTAATACGTACTTGCCTAATACTATGTAAATGAAGCTATTTGTCATCACTTTATTGCCCAAAACTACATTTTAATGATCCTAGTTAGTATTTCAGCTTAAAATTAAATCGATATAGCTTTATGTGGTATACCTGCCTACTTACGACATAAGTAAATTCACGCTAAAGAAGTGTAAGACAAACTTTGAAGCAAAGTATTGCGCCAGTTAACAATAGCCCTTTCAACTTACTCTAAAAGCTCATTTGATTTAGTCGCTAGACAATAACAAGCTCAAACATCTTTTCCAGTTTGTGGCGTTCAAAACCGTTTCGTTTGTGAGACCAGTTCCAAACTATTTCATCACGTCAGGTTTTCAATTTATGTTTGTATTTCAAAGAGCTTGAATCAGTTCGAGTTCACAATTCGGCCAATTGATTCTACGTAAGATGAAGAAGAGCTAAGAACATTGACGAGTGCGTCTATAAATTGTTCAGATTTATCCTAAACTAACGCTATTAAACAAACAGTATTTCTAACCTTCAACCTTTTTAACTTTCAGTCTTTGAGGATTTCCTATGTGGCAGGCCATTTCTCAACAACTTTCAGATACTCTTCTATTTAACTTTCAGATTACTGAACGTACCAAGGTTTCTGGTGGCGACATCAACGATTGCTATATGATCAGCGATGGTAATGAGCGTTACTTTGTGAAAGTGAATCAGCGAGAATTTTTACCTAAGTTTGAAATTGAAGCTGAGAACTTACGCTTGTTAAGAGAAACCTCCACTGTTTACGTTCCTGAGTTGGTGCTTATTGGCAAAACCAAAGAGTGCTCGTTCATTATTCTGAATTACTTGCCGACCAAACCGCTCGAGACGGGCAACAATAGCTTCGATTTCGGCGTTCAGCTTGCGCGGCTTCATCAATGGGGCGAGCAAAAAGAGTTTGGTTGCGACCAAGACAACTATATCGGCAGCACACTTCAACCCAACCCTTGGCATAAGAAATGGGGTCGCTTTTTCTCTGAGCAACGCATTGGTTTCCAACTGCAACTGCTCAAAGAGAAAGGCATCGAGTTTGGTGATATCGATGACATCGTTGATGTGGTGAATATGCGTCTTGCTGGCCACAACCCTCGCCCTTCTTTGCTTCATGGGGATCTTTGGAATGGCAATGTTGCTAACTCTGCGTTTGGCCCAATTTGCTACGACCCTGCTTGTTACTGGGGGGACCATGAGTGTGATTTGGCGTTAACTGAATTGTTTGAAGGTTTCCCTAAAGAGTTTTATGAAGGTTACCAGAGCGTCAATCCACTCGACGTGGGCTATACTGATCGGAAAGACATTTACAACTTGTACCATCTTCTTAACCACTGCAATCAATTTGGCGGCGAATATTTAGCACACACTGAAGCATGCATTCAGAAGATACAGGCCGTTTAATACCAATCACAGCTAGCTATTGCGTTCTATAACGCTACTGCGATCTTTAAAGCTACTACGATTGGAACAAGTTACAGTGAGGAGAATTCGCGATGCATAAATACACAGAGAAACATGTCTCCTGCCCCCACTGTGGGCATGCCATCAGCATAACGCTTGATGCTTCTAATGGGAGCCAAGATTTTTATGACGATTGCCCAGCATGTTGCAATGCCATTCACCTCGACATGCAGGTAGATGAGGTAAGAGACAGGATTAATCTCTCGATTGATGCAGACGACGAACAAGTCTTCTAACACCTACTCTCTTGTCGAGTTGGCTCTACACCTCGATTTTGAGGCTAGCCTAGAAAAACGCAGAAACACACAAATAGAAAAAGAGCACTCAATGTGCTCTTTTTTAATGTCTGCGACTCTTACTTAGTCAGCGTTTTTTAGGCAAATGCTGTTGATAAACCGCTACTACTATTTCTGGTTCGCTAATACACGCTCGACAGTATCAACAATTGCCTGCGTTTGTGGATCGAACTCAATGTTCACTTGGTCGCCTACTTCACGGCCGCCAAACAGAGTACGATTCAGAGTTTCTGGGATCAGGTGAACAGAGAAACGGTTCTCTTCCACTTCACCAATCGTCAATGAACAACCATCAACACCAATGTAACCCTTACTCAATACGTACTTCATCGATTCTTCTGGTAGTTCGAACCAAAGTGTACGGTTGTTTTCTGTTTTAATCACATCGACTAGGTTAGCCATCAGAGTAATGTGGCCAGACATGCTATGCCCGCCAATTTCGTCACCAAACTTTGCTGCACGCTCAACATTCACTTTGTCACCAACATTCAGTTGGCCTAAGTTCGTCAATCGCAATGTCGCTTGCATTAAATCAAAAGCAATCTGGTTACCTGAAATTTCCGTTACCGTTAAGCAACAACCGTTATGAGCTACTGAAGCACCAATGGCTAATCCTTCAACCATTTCATCGCTTAGCTCAATGGTATGAGTTTGAAACGACTCTTTTTTGTTGATAGCAACCAGTGTTGCCATGCCTTGAACGATACCTGTAAACATAAGATTCCTATTTAGCATTCTAGGGCGTGCTGACCTTTCGTGGTTAAATTTTGTTCGGATGGGGACGCCTAGTCAAAAGCGTTTTAATCGCGGCGAGGGGGAAGTAGCCTAGCATCCTAAGCAAATCCCCCTCAACAAAGAGTAAAACGCTTTTAGCTGAACCCTTCGGGCAGCGTTTGCTGGTCATTTTTACTACGTTATCGGCTTCTCATGTAGGCTAGCTACACATCAAAGCCTCTGCCTTGTATAAAGGCCCAGCAACTCGCTGCAAAAATCAGCTCGAAAGCTCAACACGCCCTAATAACAGTTTTTCATAGCAGTTATTGTGACATTTCTTTATGATTCGTCCAGTGGAAGCTTAAGATCATTGTCTCTGATTCCTTCAGAATGTCCTTTCCTACACTATTATTCTAATTTTCCCTCTTATTTGGAGTTGTTTGTGCATCGTTACAAAGAAGAATCCTCGAATCTAATCAAACTTGCGACCCCAGTATTGATCGCATCCGTTGCACAAACTGGAATGGGTTTTGTTGATACCGTAATGGCCGGTGGCGTAAGTGCTATCGATATGGCGGCGGTTTCGATTGCAGCAAGTATCTGGCTACCATCAATCCTATTTGGTGTTGGTCTATTGATGGCGTTGGTTCCTGTCGTTGCACAACTGAATGGTTCTGGTCGACAAGTAAAAATTCCATTCGAAATTCAACAAGGCGCATTTTTAGCGCTCGTCATCTCCCTTCCAATCATTGGTGTGCTTTTTCAAACACAATTGATATTGGAGTGGATGGACATTGAACAACTCATGGCGGAAAAGACCATCGGCTATATGAATGCGGTGATGTTTGCTGTACCCGCTTTCTTGTTGTTCCAAACATTGCGAAGTTTTACCGATGGTATGTCTTTAACCAAGCCTGCAATGGTGATTGGTTTTATTGGCTTGTTATTAAACATCCCGCTTAACTGGATGTTCGTATACGGAAAACTTGGTGCTCCTGCATTGGGTGGTGTTGGCTGTGGCGTTGCAACGGCTATCGTATACTGGGTGATGTTTGCACTGCTATTCGCTTACGTTTTAACTTCAAAACGGTTATCGAAAATCAACATCTTCGGTACGTTCCATAAGCCGCAACTTAAAGCTCAAATTCGCCTGTTTAGACTTGGTTTCCCTGTCGCAGCCGCTATCTTCTTCGAGGTAACCTTGTTTGCGGTTGTTTCCTTGTTGGTTGCCCCACTTGGCTCGTTGATTGTTGCCGCGCACCAAGTCGCGATCAACTTCTCTTCGCTGGTCTTCATGATTCCAATGAGTATCGGTGCAGCCGTGAGTATTCGTGTTGGGCATAAGTTGGGCGAAAACAACACCGAAGGCGCTAAGATCGCGACACACGTAGGTATCATTGTTGGTTTAGTGACAGCCTTAATGACAGCGGCGTTAACTGTCCTGTTCAGAGAACAGGTTGCATTACTTTACACAGAGAACACTGCGGTAATTACCGTTGCAATGCAGTTGCTGTTGTTCGCGGCGGTTTATCAATGTACTGATGCCATCCAAGTTATCGCTGCAGGTGCTCTGCGTGGCTACAAAGACATGCGTTCAATCTTCAACATTACCTTCGTTGCTTACTGGTTGCTTGGCCTTCCTATCGGCTACATCTTAGGAATGAAAGATTGGATTGTTGAACCTATGGGAGCGCACGGCTTCTGGATTGGTTTCATTGTCGGTCTAACATCAGCAGCGATTATGCTAGGTATGCGCTTACACTGGATGCACAAGCAGGATGATGACGTACAGTTAGAATTTAGTTCTCGTTAGATTCGCACTCGCTTAGTCGGTCTATCTGATTTCGAACACAAAAAAGGGCTCTGATTTTCAGGGCTCTTTTTCGTTTAATGGTTAGGTAGATCGTATCTGCCTTAATATTCACTCTTCTCTCGTACAAAGCGGGCAAACTTGGGTTTTCCGTTTTGAGTAAAACCATTGTAGCGAAAGGTAATACGGCTGCCGATCTCTGGCGGTACAAGTCTCATTTGGTCAGTGAACCCACTACCTATATAAAATTCCACACCCTCTTCTGTGTGAACCAGAATTGACCCCATCATCCCTTTGTACTTCCCTGTCCCACCCCTATAGCCAATAACCGTGGCTTCGGCATCGTGATGCCTTTTAAGCTTTAACAGGTCATTACTTCGGCCTGCTTGATAACGACTGGTGATTTTTCTAAGCATCAAACCTTCGCCATTACGCTCATCGACATTATCAAGTTGATGAAACAAAGCCTCTTCACTGTGAATTGGTACATGTTCTATGTAGCTGACATGAGATTCTCCAATCACGCTTACCCAATGCAAAATGTTGTAATAGCGCTTTTGATAATCTCCCGCAGCGCCGGGCATATCAAACAGCATGAAATCGATTTGGCGCCATGCTGTGTCACTCGGCGTATGGTCGAGAACGGTAGATTGAACAAGGTGGAACTTGCCCCTTCCTGCCCACAACTCTCCTTCGAGATGGACCTTAGGCAAGTTTTCAGTAAACCACTTCGGTGAGTAAATGCGATTACCATTGCGTGTATAAAGATGTTGTCCGTCCCAAAGAGCCCGAATCCCATCAAGCTTTTCACTCTTCCAGTATTCAGAAACATCAATGCCTTGCTGGTAGGAGTTTGCAAGCACCAAACAGTCCGGAGGTAAATAGGATGAATGAGATGAAAGCGAACACACCCATAGAGTGGCTAAAGCCAGTTTGGTTAATCTCATCATCTTCTCCGTATTAATAACTGTAGTGGTCAACAAATGCTTTTAATCGTAAGTGCTCTAACACGCAGTTAGACAATCTTTGCTAGAAGATGCGATCCACTCATCAACCTTATCTAACCCTTGCATCTATTCATTAAATTAATGACTTATGGCTCTCATATGATCCGCCGTTTTTAGTTCTCAAATTGAGAAATGCCTTTTCTCAATTTGAGATGGGAATTCACGATAAATATAAGCCATTGAAAAATAACAACATAAAAGTTGGCACATTCAGTGCAATTGTCCATACATACTGAAAAGGAGATATCGCTATGGAACTACGTAAGATTGATTTAAACACAACGACACTGACACTTTCTATTTTCGGTGATCTGGATGCAGCAGGCAGTCGTGATGCACAAACCGACATCGATGATGTGATTTCTAACGATGGTCACCCTGAAATCGAAGTTGATTTTAGTCAGGTTGAGTTTTTAGATTCATCTGGTGTTGGCGCGATTGTTTATATGTTCAAACGTCTGACTGAACGCGAGCGCAACATGCGACTTGAAAATGTGACGGGTCAACCTCTTGAAATTATGAACTTGCTGCGTATTGGCCACGCTATCCCAGTAAATTCAAAAAATCCTGCAAATTCATGAAGACCCACTAAGCTAGAAGTAACAAAAAATAATAAGAAAAATTAGAAACATAGGACGTTGGCATGAAAATACTGAAAAACTACATAGCCCTTTCTCTGTCCGCTCTCGTTCTGGGTGGCTGTACTAGCTATCCTGAACAAGGCACAGGGGGTTTGGCTGAAAGTTACGATTCTATTAACTATCAAAACTCAGACTTCTCTCCTGTCATGCCAGACGAGCCTCTTGGTCCGGAACATGGATTACGCTTTGATTGGCAGCTCGCTAAATTGCACCTTGATGCTTTGATTCAAGAAGGTGCTCGTTGGTGTTTCCCCGCTGCTGTTGTTCAAGCAATCGAAAAGCAAAATCGTATTGCTCGCGAACTTCAAGGTGGTCTACTACTGGATGCAGCCAACGACTTAGTAATCCAAAGAAAACGCCTAAATGAACTTGAGGTCCAACTGGATTACGTAACTTCACAAGCCCGCTGTGAGCCACCACAAAATGAAAATCAATTTAGAATGCAACTGTCGGTTATTGAACAGTTGTATGACCTACTTAATGTTGACAACCAATTTGCGGAAAACTCGACTGAAGTAAATCCTAAGTATATGGGAAGACTGGCCGAGGCGACCACTTTACTTAAAGAACACAAATCCCTAGACCTTGTTGTTACCGGCCATGCTGATGCAACGGGTGCCGAAGAATACAACGACAAGTTAGCACTTGGACGAGCGAAACAAGTCGAACGCTACCTGACTATTTTTGGACTAGGCGCTCAACGAATCAAAGCCGTATCTGTTGGCGAAACCGTCCCTCTTTTTGAAGGCGAATCTGACGGCACACGTTTAACTAACCGCCGAGTAAGTATCGAAGTTATCTCGCCTAAGAATGCCGAGAAAATGGGAGGTGGAATATGAAATCCTTAATCGCTTTTATCATCACCCTGTCGTTGAGCTTTGCGAATGTTGTCAATGCTAACGACGAGTTTTCAGACGCGGTTCAAGTCGGTGACCTTATCCAAGTTAATGTACCCGGTGAAAGCACCTTAAACACTGGTTTCCAGGTGGATAAGCGTGGACGTATTACCCTTCCTGAAGTAGGCGCTGTGTTTGTTGCAGGTTACGACAGCGAACAGCTTAACAAAGTCGTTCTAGAGTCGCTGGCAACCGCTTATAAAGATCTTTCGAACGCTTCAGTGTATGTAAAAGAGCAGCAAATCATTATCTATGTGCAAGGTTATGTAGAACAGCCTGGCGAATACACTCTCGCATTAGGTTCTAGCATCCAAATGGCACTTTACGCTGCGGGTGGTTTACGCCCGGGCGCGCAACTGGACAAGCTTATTCTTAAGCGAGGCGCGGATAAGAAAGAGTTTAACTACAAACGATTCCTTGATTCAGGAGACGAGTCAACATTACCTACTCTTCAATCACTGGATTCACTATTCGTTCCAGCTTCTCCATTAGTCGGTAACATCGAGCAAGAGTTCGATGCAGCAAAGCTTGCTAACTCAGGTGACAGTGCTGATTCTCGTAACTCCATCAAAGTGTTTGGTGAGGTGAACGCGCCGGGTTCGTTCACTTACAAAGAGAACACCGACCTTGTCGACGTACTTATGCGTTCGGGCGGCGTAACTCGTTATGCCAGTGTTGAGCAAATCCGAGTGATTTCGAACAACACCCCAACGCTATTCAACCTAAAACGTTACTTAGATTCTGGTGACGAAAGTCTGCTTCCAATTTTACGCCCGGGTGCGACCATTTTCGTTCCCAAGCAAGAAGAAGAGATCAAATCCGGCGCCAACATGGTTTACGTAATGGGCGAAGTCGCAGCCCCTGGTGCTTTTGAAGGCAAAAGAGACGCGACCTTTATGGATATCTTGGCGAATGCGGGCGGCCCAACTCGATTTGCAGAGTCACGACAAATCCGTGTTATCAAAGCAGATGGCAGAGTGCTTAAATTCGATTTAGCGGCTTACACTGAAGGCTTACCTAACTCTAACCCTCCTAGCATCAAAGCTGGTGACGCGATTTTCGTTCCCGAGAAAACCGACATGAACGAGAAGTCTTGGTTGAAAATTACGCCAGACCGAGCGGTTAACGTGATTGGTGAGGTGAATCGACCTGGTCGTATTGAATGGTCAGATGAAATGAACTTCATGGGGCTATTGGCACACGTCGGCGGCCCTACGCTACGCGCAGACACATCAAAAATTGAAGTCGTGACTGGTAGAAAGTTGGTTGTGTTTAACCTTGATGATTTTATTCGAAATGGTGCGCCACGTGATCAAATGCCACAAATTCGAGCGGGTTCTATCGTGCGCGTTCACGACTTGCCACAAGATCCTTCAGACAATAAATCACAATGGGTTCGTCAAAGCTCTGATGCTTCGATCTACATCTTTGGACAAGTGAATGCGCCTGGTCGTTACCGCTTCACCAAAGACATGCACTTCCTTGATATCTTGTCAGCGGCTGATGGCCCAACAAAGGATGCCGACATCCACAATGTTCGAGTAACGCATCGTGACAAAACCTATTCGCAAGTAAGCAAACTTAACTTATCACTGTACTTCGAAACCGGTGACGAATCGTTACTGCCAAACGTAACCACTGGCGACACGATTTACATCCCAGAGAAAGGCAAAAACTGGTTAGATACACCGAAAGAAGAAACCGTTCGTGTGCTTGGTGCGATTAACAACCCAGGGCGTTATGTATTCAACGACAACATGACCATTCTAGATATTCTGGCAGAAGCTGCAGGCCCTACCGACAATGCTTACGTAGAGAAAATTACCATCGTCAATATGTCTTGTTGCCAAGGTCAGGCTCGTACTTTTGACCTTGTTGAATTCAGCAAAACGGCGAACATTTACAACCTGCCGGTGCTGCGCGCCGGTGACACGATTTACATTCCAGACCGTCGCGAAAGTTTTATTGAGAAAGCACGAGTCGGACTTGATGACATACTGCGTATCACCACGACCATCGTATTAATAGGAGCTTTATAATGACTATTTCAGCGACCCATGCCGAAGTCGAGCAACTGTATTTAGCTTCTGAACTTAACGGCCAAAAATCAATATGCGTCACCGCCTGCCATTCAGGTGACGGCGTAACATCTATTGCAACCGCATTAGCCGAGCGTTTTCTTCTTGCGGGTCATTCTACGCTTTATGTTGATCTCAACTTATTCAACCCTGCTTTCAAAGATTTGAATATGCTAGAAGATAATCAGCAAGGTCAATTGATTGAACATGTTGAATCTCAGCGTACATTTATCGGTGTCCCTGCTCCACAAGTTGCTTCAACGCAATTGGCTTATAAAGATCCGACAACGTTACAAAAAGTGGTCAACAAATGGTTAGAGAAATACGACAGAGTCATCATTGATACCTCACCGCTTCTCAACATAAACAAAGGAAACATTCCGGCGCAGTCTGTGGCGAGTGCTTGTGAAAGCACACTAATGGTTGTCGCTTATGGTGAAACGTCGAGTCACCACCTAGAACAAGCGAAAAAGCTGCTTGATGCACAAAGTATCAATCTAATGGGCTGCGTGATGAACATGAAACAAAAACCTAGCTTTGCACAAGAGTTGGTCAGACAAATCAATCGAATGAAATTCATCCCCGCTAAGTTTCGCGATAGCTTGGCAAACAAGCTGTATCAAAATGAGTTTTTGAACCTTCCGATGTAACTTTCTTTTGCTACTTTCTGGCTGTCATTAAACCATGACAGCCACCTATCTTATTAGACTTCAAGCTCCAACAGTTCTGAATAAATAAAAACCAAATTGAGTGTTTTTGGCGAAAATATGACTAAAAATACGATTTTAAAAACTATTCAACGCATTTCACGCACGCAAGTTGTGGTCTTACCACCTTTAAACTCATCCAAAAATCAACAGCCCCACTCCTAACTTTAGCGGTAATGTGACACAGACGGTTAAAGTGCCATGTAAATCGAATCAAAGATGGAATTCGTACGATTATTCCCTAAGATTATAAATAGAGGTGGTTTTTGACGAATTTGTAATAGTTTGACAAAGTTATCCGATGGCTGTTGAAACACAGTGGATGAATTGGCAAATCACACTTCACTGACTTTGCACGTTTATCTATTCAAACTTCACCCATCCCTCCTTCTGCTCAAATGGTTCAAATACACGGAAAGGATCACCATCGAGCAATTTAGATAATCAATTTACCTTGGTTACCTTAGTTGTATTATTAAAGAGAAAGGAAACTCAATATGAAATACAAGTTAAGCTCCGTATTTTTGTTAGTAGCAGCAGCCAGCGGTAATGCTAACGCTGGAGAATGTGGCAGCGTAACAATCGCAGATATGAACTGGAACTCTGCAACACTGATCGCCAATATCGACCAATTCATCCTTGAACATGGTTATGGGTGTGATGCTGAACTTATCCCTGGCGACACTATGCCAACAGGCACGTCTATGATCGAAAAAGGCCAGCCTGATGTTGCACCTGAACTTTGGAGCAACAGCTTAAAAGACGCATTAGATAAAGGTGTTGAAGAAAAACGTCTTCGCTACGCAGGTAAAGCACTTGTGAACGGCGGCGAAGAAGGCTTTTGGGTTCCAGCTTACCTAGTAAAACAGTACCCTGAAATGGCAACCATCGAAGGCGTACGCAAAAACGCAAGCTTATTCAAACACCCTGAAGACCCAGATACATCTGCATTCTACAGCTGCCCTGCAGGCTGGAACTGTCAGATCAGCGCCGGAAACTTGTTTAATGCTCTTGAGCTAGAAAACAGCGGTTTCACGATTGTTGATCCAGGCTCGAGTGCCGGCTTATCTGGCTCTATCGCAAAAGCTTATGAACGTGAAGAAGCTTGGTTTGGTTACTACTGGGCACCGACCGCTGTTCTAGGTAAATACGACATGGTTAAAGTCGACTTTGGCAGTGGCGTTAATGAGGAAGAGTTCCTTAACTGTACCACCAAAGAAGATTGTGAATCGCCAAAAGCGACCATGTACCCGCCTTCACCTGTTCACACGATTACCACTGAAAGTTTTGCGTCACGTGCTCCTGAAGCGTACGACTACTTTACTAAACGTGGTTTCACGAACGACAAAATGAACTCGCTACTTGCTTGGATGGAAGACAACCAAGCTGATGGCGAAGAAGCGAGTCTGCATTTCTTAAGTGAATTCCCAGAGGTATGGCACCCATGGGTTTCTGAAGAAGTGGCTAAGAAAGTTGAAGCAGAGCTGTAAGAGCTTGATTTAATAACAAGTAATTACGCTTCAACAATAAAACAGAAATAACGTCGCTATACTTGATGTTATTCATGATTCGGAGCCCTTTTCATTAGCGATTTTCTTATCGCATGGACAAGTGGCTCCGAACTATAAGGATATAAAATGGCTGACAGCAATTGGTTATCAAGCTTTCCAGAGATGGAACGCGGTGATTTACGAACCATAAAAAAGACGCTAGATGGCGCATACCGTGAATTTTCCCGTGAATACGGCGAAATGATTGAATCTCTCTTTGACCCTCTTCTTTCATTCCTTGTTTGGTTTGAAAAACTTCTTATCTCAACACCTTGGATTATTGTCCTTGCCGTGTGTACCAGCCTTGTCTACGCAGCAAGCCGTTCTTGGAAACTGGCTTTAGGTTGTGTTGTTTCACTGCTTCTCATTGGTTACTTTGGAATGTGGGAAGACACCATGCGGACGCTCAGTATCATCACTGTATGTACCTTGGTTTCAATATTCTTGGGCATTCCGATTGGTATTGCGATGGCTCGTTCAAATCGAGCTCAGTCAATTGTTACGCCGATGCTCGATATCATGCAAACCATGCCTGCGTTCGTTTATTTGATTCCAGTGGTAATGCTACTGGGCATCGGTAAGATTCCAGGGCTAATCGCCGTGGTTATCTACGCGATCCCACCTGTAATTCGTCTAACTAACCTAGGCATACGCTTAGTTGATAAAGAAGTCCTTGAAGCCGCTACCGCTTTCGGTGCGAGCAAAAAGCAACGCTTATGGGGTGTTCAACTTCCTCTAGCAATGCCAACGATCATGGCGGGTATTAACCAAACCATCATGATGGCACTGTCTATGGTTGTTATCGCATCCATGATTGGTGTGAAAGGCCTAGGACAACCGGTTCTCAAATCGATTACTAACCAGTACTTCACATTAGGCTTGATGAATGGTTTCGCCATCGTTGCCCTCGCAATCCTTTTTGACCGCGCTTCTCAGGCGTACGCAAGAAGAACTAATGCGCATTTAGGAGGATTCAAGCATGACTAAACCATTGATTGAAATTAGTGGTCTGTACAAGGTGTTTGGACCGAAACCAATGTCTGTTATGAACCGAGTTCAAAACGGCGAACACAAAGATCAGATTCTTGCGGATACGGGTCATACTGTTGGTTTAAAAGAGATTAACCTTGAGATTAACCGTGGCGAAATCTTCGTTATCATGGGGCTTTCTGGCTCGGGTAAATCGACGCTGATTCGCCACTTCAACCGTTTGATTGACCCGACTCAAGGTAAAATCATGGTTGAAGGCATTGATGTCATGAGCCTCAACACTAAACAGTTAGAAGAGTTCCGTCGTCATAAAATGTCGATGGTATTCCAACGCTTTGGTTTAATGCCTCATCGCACAGTGGTAGAAAACGTTGCTTACGGGTTAGAAGTACAAGGCATTAAAAAAGAAGACCGTTTAGCAAAAGCCAATGAATGGTTAGAAACGGTGGGCTTGAAAGGTTACGGCAAGCAATACCCTGCGCAACTTTCAGGTGGTCAGCAACAACGTGTTGGCCTTTCTCGCGCTCTGTGTACTAACGCTGAAATCTTGTTAATGGATGAAGCCTTTTCGGCACTCGACCCTTTGATTCGAAGTGAAATGCAAGATCAGCTTATCGAACTTCAAGAGAAGCTTCATAAGACGATTGTTTTCATCACTCATGATCTGGACGAAGCACTCCGTCTAGGCGATCGAATCGCAATTTTGAAAGACGGCGAGTTAGTGCAACAAGGCACACCACATGAGATTCTGCTAACTCCAGCCGATGATTACGTGGAAGCGTTCGTGAAAGACGTAAACCGTGCTCGTGCATTGACCGTTGAAACCGTTATGCAGCCTCCTCTGTATCGAATCACATCAGAAACGATTGAAGGTGCTCTGGCACAAATGAAGATGCTTAAAAACGATTACGCTTATCACGTAACGGGTGACGGCTATCAAGGACTAGTCACACAAGAGAGCCTACAAGACGCTGTTGAAGATTCATCGGTACATGACTTTAGTGATGAGATATACGAAGAAGTCCCTGCCATCTTACCTGATGCGGTGATTGAAGAAGTGCTACCAGACACAATGTCTTGTGACTACTCTCTTCCGGTTGTTGATGAAGACGGTAATCTAAAAGGTGAACTAGAGAGAAGCGCTGTTGCTGATATCTTCTCAGAAAGTAGCGAGGAAGAAGTAGAAGCCGACCCAAAGCCAAAGATTGCTAAAGCTTCGTAGTTCTACTTTTCGTTATTTAGAGCACGGCTGTTTAAATTATGGCTATTTGGATTAACACAAACTACATAACCCGCTCTAAGACCACTGCTGTTAATTCACTGCAGTGGTCTTTTTTTATTTGTATTGGCCTCGTTTTATCCTGAGATCTACCCGCATCTTAGGCTTTATAGGCACCTAAGTTTATATTTCATAAGAGAAAACAAAATTAAATCAGTCCGTTAGGTTTGTCACAAAGCCAGTAGCAAGATGAACGAGATGCCAAATAAATGCGCTATTTGTACGGCAACCAGTTGAAATTATTCTAGAAAATGACTAGAACTTAATAGTATTAACAGATATTAAGCTCAATAAAAGGACTTAGTTTGATGAATTCTACTTTAGCGTCAGACGCAGCTACAAATCTAAACTCACAACAAGTGAGCGAGCTTGTCGATGAAAGCGTTCTGGAGCAAATGATTCGCGATACAAGTGCGGACATTATCCCTATCTTGATCGACCATTATGTCGAAGAATCACAAACACGCTTGGTCGCTATAAAAGAGGCAGTCACGCAGAAAGACGCTCAAACACTTGAGTTCGAGGTCCACACTCTCGGCAGCACAGCGCTTTCGTTAGGTAATCGCCCTTTGGGTGAATTAGCTCGAGCTTTAGAAAAGCTATGTTTAGAACAGAGTCATGATGCGGCATTTCGACAAGTTGATGAATTACTAGAGCTCGCAGAGCGTTCAATAAAAGCCTTGCTTGAAAGGAAAGAGGCAGGCTTCAGCTAGCTTTGCATGTTCATTATCGGTATCAGATTAAAAACTCAAAACAGTCGTTATTAATATAGTCGCCATAAGATGGGCTCCATCATGAACAGCAATGCGAGAAGTTATACAGGCCGCTTCTTAAAAGATTGCATGTGGTAGATAACAAATACACAAGACTCGTATTGATGGTTGCATATCACTATGTTATTGATTGGTTAGGATAAAGTTTCAAAAGGAATACACAATGCGCCCTAAGGTATTGTTAGTTGAAGACTCCACCTCACTCGCCGTACTCTACAAGCAGTACGTAAAAGACGAGCCCTATGATATTTTCCACGTCGAAACCGGCGCGGAAGCTAAGACCTTCATTGTAAGGCACTCTCCACAGCTTGTGATTCTCGACCTTAAGCTTCCTGACATGCCAGGCGAAGAAGTCTTAGATTGGATTACTGCTAACGAAATACCGACCGCTGTCATCATCGCGACAGCGCATGGTTCAGTAAACATCGCGGTAGACCTTATCCAACGCGGTGCAGAAGACTTCTTAGAGAAACCCATTCAAGCCGATCGACTCAAGACCTCTGTTAGCTTGCATCTAAAAAGAGCGAAACTCGAAAACCTCGTCGATAACATGCAAAGCAAATTCGATCGTGATCGTTTTCATAATTTCATTGGCTCTTGCCTACCCATGCAGGCGGTTTACAAGATCATTGATTCGGTAGCACCAACCACTGCCAGCGTGTTTATTAACGGCGAAAGTGGTACAGGTAAAGAAGTGTGTGCGGAAGCGATTCACCAAGAGAGTCAGCGTAATGGTAAACCCTTCGTGGCCATTAACTGCGGCGCTATCCCTCGAGACCTAATGGAGAGTGAAATCTTCGGTCACGTTAAAGGTGCGTTTACCGGTGCGACAACCGACCGTAAAGGTGCAGCAATGCAAGCGCATGGCGGTACCCTATTTCTCGATGAGCTTTGTGAAATGGAACTGGAGATGCAGAAGAAGCTCCTCAGATTTTTGCAAACTGGTACGTTTACTCCACTCGGTGGCAACCGCGAGATTAAAGTGGATGTCAGAATTATCTGTGCGACCAACCGCGATCCACTGGTTGAAGTAGAAGAAGGACGTTTTAGAGAAGACCTTTACTATCGTGTTCACGTTGTGCCTATCGAAATGCCACCGCTTCGTGAACGAGGAAGTGACATTGTCACCCTATCTAATCACTTCTTGAAACTGTACGCGAAGCAAGACAAGAAGAAGTTCAAATCAATAGACAAAGAAACGCAGAATCTACTTAAACGTTATGCGTGGCCAGGCAATGTGCGTCAGTTGCAAAACATCATCCGTAACATCGTGGTGTTGAACAATGAAACGAGCGTGACTAAAGACATGTTACCGCCTCCGATTAATAAAGTAGATGCCGCTCCATCATCTAAATCAGTGACACCAATTCGAGTAACTGCGCCTCAACCTGCAGTTGTTGAAGCACCAGAAGCTAAGTTGCCACCGATTACTCCGGAAGAGTTGGAACAATCGTCAGTTGCTCAAGCTCACAACGAGCCGATGACGCCTGCATTTACCACAAGCGAAGGTGCTATTCGTCCAATGTGGCAAATAGAACGTGAAGCCATTCAACATGCCATCAATCATTGCGATGGGAATGTGTTAAACGCTGCTGTGCTGTTAGAACTTAGCCCTTCTACTGTTTATCGTAAGAAACAGGCTTGGGAATCGGAAGATGAGTACAATCAAGCCTAACCAAGGTATACTCGACATAAACCTTCATGAGATTTGGCTGTTGATCGACAGCCAAACTTTTGGAGGCATAGAAACGCATGTTTTAGAATTAGCACAAGGCCTGATATCGGAAAGCGCTCAGTATTCAGAGGCTGTTCGTATCGTTCTTTTGACTAAGTTTAATCCTGAAGCGATCATCGTTGAAAAGTTGAATGCGCTGAACATCCCTTTTAGTTACCTCTCCGATTTAGCCTCATGTTCTGTAGATTCAAATGGCAATAGCGCGACACAGCTGAAACGTGCAGTTCAACATTATCAACCAAGGCTTATCCATGCTCATGGTTACAAAGCCAGTTTGGTCAGCAAGTTAATCAAGCTTCCGCCTCGTTTCAACAACACAAAGCAAATCACCACTTATCACGCAGGTGAAACCCCAACAGGCAAAGTATGGCTTTATGATTGGCTCGACCGTTACAGCAGTTTTCTTTCTGATCAGTCGCTCGTGGTCAGTGAAAAGATTAAAGCGAAAGTGCCGAGTCAAACCCATCAATTGAATAACTTTGTTAAAATGCCAACCGGGTTAACAAGCTCCCCTTCATCAAGCCCATTCCATGTTGGTTTTGTGGGGCGATTGAGCCATGAAAAAGCGCCTGATCGATTTGTTGCATTAGCCAAACAGTTTCCTGATGTTCGGTTTGAGCTTTTTGGTGACGGGCCAGAAATGGACATCTTAGTTAAATCGCAGCCTGATAATGTGACCTTTCATGGGCATCAGACCAATATGGACGACGTCTGGAGCCAAATCGATCTGTTAATCATCCCTTCTCGCTTTGAAGGCTTACCTATGGCGGCATTAGAAGCCATGATTCGTGGCATTCCCGTTCTCGCCACCTCAGTTGGTAACTTGCCTCAACTCATCGAGCATCAAGTTAACGGCTACCTTGCAAATTCAGAAGCTGAGCTAGAACAGTTTTTATCTTTGTGGATGTCATTGACGAACGAGCAGCGTGACTCTCTCAAGAGTCACGCGATAGAAACCGTGAAAAACCAATACTCTCCACAAGCCGTTGTCCCGCAGTTGTTGGAAATCTATCAACTCGACCGTTAATTCTAGCCTTAGTCGATAACTGGTTATTTGGGCTTGATGATTTAAGTACTTTAGTCAGTTTTATACTGATTCTCAAAATGACAAAACTCACCTCAAGGCTACGCCCTCACTTAATAATCCAACATTAAATCAGTAAGTTAAACAAAATGCATAACTGGCACTCACTTTGCAATCTTTAACATCAGGCGTAACTACGTCTAAAAAGATTGCGAGCCGAGTCCTAAAGAGTTTATTTGCCAATAGAGGTCACAATGGTCAACCCTGAAGCCAATAGATTGCCAGTCATCATCACGATCAGCACCTTGTGTGTTGGGCTTGGTGTTGTTTGGTACTTTGTGCCTCACCCTGCTGTCATTGTGGCGCTCGCTCTTGTGCCATTGGCCGGGTTATTCGTGTTAAACAAAACATTCTGGTTAGTTTTACTGTTCGTTGTCTTTTCATTTTTCCGAATTCACGAAGCTATACCTCAGCTCTATTCGCTAAAAATACCGCTGATGCTTTCATTAGGCGCTCTGTCGGCTCTTCTATGGCATGCATTAATCAGTAAAGAACTTAAAATCTTCTGGCACCCTTGTTTAAATTGGCTCGCCATATTTTGGGTATTGGTTTTCATTGGTATTATCTTCGCGTCCAACAGGCCAATAGCACTAGCAGAATTCAAGGGCGTTTATTGGAAAATTATAGTGATGACGCTTGCGATTACTTGGCTAGTAAACACCACGGAAAATCTCGCAAAAACCGCGATGACGATTATCTACGCTGGCGCTTTAGTCAGCTCTATTGCCGTGTACAACTCAGTAAATGGTATTGGGCTTGTCGAGGGCTCACGCGTGACTATTGGCCGCGATTTTGGCTCTATGTTAGGTGACCCGAACGACCTAGCACTGGTACTGATGTTCCCACTCGCCTTTACAATAAGCCAAGCCACCACGACTGGCATCTCACGATCCAAACGTTTAATCAGTGCCTTAGTTTGTCTGTTACTGCTCGCCGCCATTATTGCCACTCAAAGCCGTGGCGGATTACTCGGTTGTATTGCGGTGATTGGTATTTTTGCGTGGAAGCTAGTGCGCTCTAAAGTTCTCTTAATCTCAGTGGGAACTGTCGCGGCCGTGGTGCTCTATTTAGTTGCTGGTATCTCAGACAGATCTTCTGGTGGTGCCGCTGAACAAGGTATCGATGAATCTGCAATGGGTCGAATCTATGCTTGGGAAGCAGCAATAAAGATGGCAGTTGAGAATCCACTGACCGGCGTAGGGTTGAACAACTTCTTCTCGAACTACTTCTTTTACAGTTCGCATTGGGACGGACTGAATCACGCCGTTCACAGTACCTGGTTTGGTGTGTTGGCAGAAACAGGCTTTATTGGTCTGATCATTTTTGTCTGCCTTATCGTTTCTTTGATCAAAACCTCTCGCTCTACGCTAACGAGGTTAAAAAACTCGGCCACAGAAATCGCCCCCGAACTCAATGCGGTCGCCTATGCGATCTATGCAGGTCTGATTGGAACAATCGTGTCGGGTACATTTTTGACTCAAGGCTTCAACTGGCCGATTTATATCCTCGCAGCACTCACAGTTTGCGTCTCAAATGTATCTCAAACTGCCTGTCAAAATGAGAAAACCTAAAAGACACATTTTAACCTATTGAAAATATTATATTTATTAGATGGCACAATATATGAAAGTACTTCTATATAACAAAAAAGAGGATTTTCATTATGACGTCAGTATCTATACATCAATTCAAACATTGGCTTAAGTTTCATCCTAATTCTCGAATTAGAAATGTGTTTTTCATTTTGAAAAACATCAGAAGCGCAGAGCTACCTACCCCTAAACTATTTAATCGCTGGCTATATCAAGCGCACAAGCTAGTGGTGAATCTGGTTTCTGGCTTTACGCGATTCTTCTACTGGACTCCGGCTTTCAAAGGTCGTGTGGCTCAATGTGGCAAACGCCTGTATTTGTATGGTGGACTGCCTTTCGTCAGCGGTCCGGTGCAAATTACGATTGGCGACAACTGCCGTATCTCTGGCCACACGACATTCTCTGGTTGTACTCAGCCACTTGAAGGCTTGGAACACCCACTATTGTCGATTGGCAATAACGTCGACATTGGTTGGCAGTCGACTATCGCTGTTGGAGGTAAAGTGGTTATCTCTGACAACGTACGAATCGCAGGCGGCGCTTTTCTATTTGGATACTCTGGACACCCGCTTGATGCAAAACGCCGAGCGCTAGGTGAAGGTGACGACCCTCAGCAAATCGGTGACATCATTCTTGAACCCGATGTTTGGTTAGGCACGAATGTGACGGTTAAAGGTGGCGTAACCATCGGCGAAGGTGCCGTAATAGCCGCAGGCAGCGTAGTAACAAAGAACATCCCGGCTTTTGCAATCGCAGGCGGTAACCCAGCTCGAGTTGTCGGTCACATCAAACCCGTTGAAGTGACAGAATCCGATATGTTCGATTCGTTAGAGACTCATGGAGGTGACCATGCGTGATTTAATCGTATTTGGTGAAGACTTTGGTGGCCTACCTTCATCGACTCAACATTTAGTTCGTCACCTTGCTAAGCAGCACAAAGTCTTATGGGTCAACTCAATTGGCTTAAGACAACCGAAGCTGTCCGCTAAAGATGCAAACCGAGCGTTCAACAAGTTGTTTGGTAAAACCAAGGCCGTAACTCAAAACATGCTCGACTCTGAGGGACACGACAACATTACTATCGTTAACTTAAAGACAATCCCTGCGCCTGCTTCTAAATTTTCTAGAAAGTTGGCTCAGCAAATGATGTTGCACCAACTAAAACCGGTTATTGCAGAGCTTAATCTTAACGCGCCTATCCTATGGACTTCTCTTCCGACCGCTGTTGATTTGTGCGGACACTTAGGCGAGTCATCTGTGGTTTATTACTGCGGTGATGATTTTAGCGCGCTGGCTGGTGTTGATCATGACACCGTTGCACAGCACGAATCAGAGCTAATCGAAAAATCAACGCTTATATTCGCGGCTAGCAAAAAATTGATGGGTAAATTTCCAAAGCATAAAGCGCACTTGCTACCACATGGTGTCGACGTAGACCTATTTTCAACACCCGCACCAAGAGCAAAAGATTTACCAAGCAACCACCGCCCTATTGCTGGTTTTTATGGCAGCCTTTCTAAGTGGCTTGATTATGAAATGATTGATCATGTTGCGAATGCGATGCCGGAATGGGACTTTGTTTTCATAGGTCCAAACGAGCTTGATACGCTCATGCTGCCTAAGTTGAGTAACGTACATTACCTTGGCCCTCGTCCACACCACACGCTACCAAGATATTCTCAACACTGGGATGTGAGCTTGTTGCCGTTTGTTGATAACGAGCAGATCCGAGCGTGTAGCCCACTCAAACTAATGGAATACCTTGCGGCGGGCACACCCATTATCACAACACCGTTCCCTGCTTTGGTTCCATATCAAGGGCACGTAACCACGGTTGGCAGTGCCAACCAAATGATTTGGGCGCTTGATCATGCACGCGAGCTAAGCAACGCACCTATCTCTGTCGTCGAACAAGAGAGCTGGCAGAACCGTGGTAACTTCGTACATTGGATGTTGGAGCTATTATGAATAATCTGAAATTGCGGTTATTAGTCATCATCAATGCGATGTGGCGCCAACGCTACGTTATCGTTCTGCCAATGCTTATTTTGCCCTTTGTAGGCTTTGGTGTGAGCAAGTTGGCTCCAACTAAATATGACGCGCATACCAGTATGTTGATTCAAGAAACGGCCAAGATGAATCCATTCTTGGAAGACATTGCCGTTTCGACGATGCTCAAAGATCGACTTAACGCATTGAGAACACTGCTTCACAGTCGACATGTGCTTTACTCGGTCGCTGATGAACTGCAATTAACCACGCCAGATATGCCTGAAATTGAGAAACAAGAGATCATTACTGACCTGTCTCAACGTCTAACGGTGACTCAGCTTGGAAAAGATTTTCTAAAGATCAGTCTAACGTCGAACACACCAAATGGAATGGAAGCGACGCTGCGCTCGGTAAGTGAACATTTCATTGAACAGTTACTCGCACCGGAACGTTCATCGATTGAAGATTCAAGTAACTTCTTGAAAATCCATATCGACAAACGTAGCGCAGAGCTTGCAGAAGCAGAAGAAGCGCTAGCTGCATACATGAATGAGAATGTTCATTCGACGCCTGAGGTACAGAGCCAAAGTTTGAATCGCTTAGCTTCACTCAAACAAACACTGGCAGAAAAAGAGGCCGAGTTATCGGGTGTCGAAAAAAGTTTAGGGTCAATCGACCAACAACTTTCAAGAACCAACCCTGTGATCGGTAAATTAGAAGACCAGATCATCGACATTCGTAGCGACCTTACCTTGTTACAAGCTAAATACACGGACAAGCACAGTGCTGTGCAAGCTAAAGTGCGTGAGCTAGACAGACTAGAGAATGAACGTAAGAGTTTGCTCGAGGTAACCCAGCCAACGATGAACAGCGACCAGCTTTGGGACATCGCAAGTAGTACGACACTGAACAAACTTTCTGATACCCAACCTCTTCTGGTCACTCAATTACACAGCCTACAGCTGGTTCGTGCTCGCTTTGAGTCTTTAACTGAAGAGACCAAAAGCCTTCGAACTATGATTTTCGAATTAGAACACAAGGCCAATAACTTCGGCGAAAATGCAAAAGAGATGTACCGCCTTAAACGTCAAGTTGAAATCAAACGTCAACTATATGATGAACTGACAGAGCGTTATGAAATGGCTCAACTAACGGGTTCGCTTGGTGTATTCGAGCAAAACAAACGTGTGAAGATTATCGATTTGCCTTTCACACCGAGTGTCAAATCTAACATGCCGACTTTTGTTTTTATTCTGGCTGGATTCGTTGCAGGTATCGGATTGGGTATTGGTTTAGCGGTATTGTTTGAACTGTTTGATTCTTCAATCAAACGCAAAGACGAAATCGAAGATATCTTGGGTGTCCCTGTGATAACGGTGATCCCGAAAATGAGCTAGTCAGCCTCAAAGCCATTTTTGACTTGCTCGCTTCACAGCTTTCTAGCTTCGTGCATCCTAGCTTTCTAGTTTCCAAGCTTCGTGCATCCTAGAGCAAAACGCCAACACTCGCTGGCGTTTTGTTTGTTTAAAGCCCCAAGTTCTAATGCTACTTTCGATTTACCCAAGCCCTATGATTCAAATTGCCATTCAATCGTATTTTGTTTTGATTCCCATTTTGAGAAATGAAAACCACCCTGTAATTGAATAATCTAAATACCTGAAAAATAAAGGCTATTTAATTGGCACAACTCCTGCAATCTCCTTGTGTAGTTAAACGTTTTAAAGAATTTACTTCAAGAGAAACGTCAGAAAGGCGAAATAAGAATCACAAAGGCAGGGTCCAAATTATGAATACGCATTTAACGAAGCATGGCAAAAAGATCATACACGTTGTTCAGCACCTTGCACCGGGTGGATTAGAAACCCTAACTCTGGATTTGCTGCGCCTTGCTAAACCAACAGACCAAGTGTTGATTGTCAGTTTAGAGGGTACTAAACAAGAGTCTATAAACAACTGGCCGAAGCTAGAGCCATACAAAAAGCAAATCGTCTTTTTGGATAAAGCACCAGGCGTACAATTCAATATCATTATTAAGCTAATTAAAGCCTTCAATGCGATTCGCCCTGATGTGGTTCATACCCATCATATTGGCCCACTGTTATACGCTGGTTATGCCGCTCGCGTAACCGGGGTTCCAACTCGAATCCATACCGAACATGACGCTTGGCATCTGAACAACAACAAACGTCGTCGATTACAAGCGCTTGCTTTAAAAGCTGCTCAACCAACGTTAGTTGCCGACGCGACACGTGTTTATAACCAACTACGCACTGCTTTTTCTTATGAGAACATCATTACCATCAAAAATGGCGTTGATTGTGAGAAGTTTAAGCCGATGTCGAAAGAACACGCGAGAGCAAAACTAAACCTGCCGACAGACAAACACATCATCGGTTGTGCAGGTCGACTAGAACATGTCAAAGGCCAAGACCAACTTATTAAAGCACTGACTCTTTTACCTGCAAACATGGTTGTCGCATTGGCTGGCGGCGGTACTAAACGCAATCAACTAGAGCAACTGACTAGCCGCTTGAATCTGAGTGACCGAGTCATCTTTCTTGGCTTAGTTGAAGACATGACCACGTTTTACGGAGCGTTGGATACGTTCTGCCTACCTTCACGCCACGAAGGGCTGCCGCTTTCTACACTTGAAGCTCAAGCATGCAATATTCCAACCGTCGCAATGAACGTTGGTGCCGTCGATGAAACCTTGTGCCCTATCAGCGGAACACTCGTTAAAAAAGGCAGTATCACGGGATTAGCCAATGCCTTGTTAGAGAATCAAAATGAACGCTTTTTATCACCTCGACACTATGTTCTTAAGAACTTCGACATCATCAAAATGGTTTCGTCTTACAACGACATCTCAGAAGGAGCTTACGCATGATTGATTGGTTGCTTGCGGGACTTTGTTTGTTTTCAGGTGCGTTGATTGTCTATCATCACGCAGCCTACCCTTTGTTACTGCGTTGGTATGCGAAAAGCCACCCCGCACGCAAAGTTGAAGAGAGTCATCGTTGCTACAAAGAGGAACAGCAAGATTGCACGTTGCCGACCATCACCGTTCTTGTTCCTGCATTTAACGAAGAACAGTGGATCGCAGACAAGATTCGTAACCTTGCTTCACTCGATTACCCAAAAAAGAAGTTGGAAGTCATTATCGCTTGCGATGGTTGCACTGATAACACAGTCGCCATTGCACAAATGACCATACAAGAAGCGATGTGCAGTGATGTCTATTTTGAGATACATGACCATCAAGTAAACCGAGGTAAAGTCGCGGTTGTTAATGAAGAAGTGACACGTACAACCAGTGATATCACGGCGATGAGTGATGTTTCTGCCCTTATTTCATTGGATGCTTTGCTTATAGCTGCCGCTCATTTTGAAAGTGACAAGGTTGGAGTGGTAAACGCAACGTATCAACTTTGTCCAACAGGCAATGAAGGCGAAAACACGTATTGGCAGTACCAAACCGCGGTTAAAGAGTCTGAGGCTTCGTTAGGTTCTAGCTTGGGTTCTCATGGCGCTTTCTACTTGTTTAGAACACACCTGTTTGAACTGCTTCCACTCAACACTATTAATGATGATTTCATCTTACCGATGCAAATCGTTAAACAAGGTTACATCGCCGAATACGAAACCCAAATGGTGGCATTAGAGCTAGAAGAATCGAACCTAGAAACAGACTTCAAAAGAAGACTTCGTATTTCAGCGGGCAACATGCAACAAGCGATTCGATTATTTGCCTTGTTCAGCCCGAAGTTTAAAGGCATCGCGTTTGCGTTCTTTTCAGGAAAAGGACTTCGCCTACTCACTCCCTATTTAATGATTGTGTGCTTAGTGTGCTCAATCTTACTTAGCAACTACTTGGTATTTGAAGCGCTGTTATGGGCTCAAGTTGCCGTTTATACCATTGGCGTCCTTGGCTGCATCTTGCCAAAGCGTCTAGTAAACAAACCTATTTCATTAATCTCTTATTTGATAGTTGGACACTACGCCAACTTCATTGGTGGCATTCGTTACCTAATCGGACTAGAAAACTCACCTTGGACACGAGCAAATCATTAAGGACTTATTATGATGAACATCGAACAGCTATCTACCCAAAACCTATACCAATACAAAATCTCACGTGCTAAACGTACTTTCGATTTTGTAAGCTCACTGATTGCTTTGATTTTGCTAGCGCCCGTATTTCCGTTGATTGCGATGGCGATTGCACTCACTTCTCGTGGCCCTATTTTCTACCGTCAATTGCGCGTTGGTAAATCGACACCGGAGAAAATGGAAATCTTTGAGATCATGAAATTCCGTAGCATGTACGAGGATGCAGAAACTCGCTCTGGTGCAGTTTGGGCTACCGCGAATGACCCGCGAATCACGCCTGTTGGCCGCTTTTTGAGAAAGACACGTCTTGATGAACTGCCACAACTGATCAATGTACTGAAAGGTGAAATGTCTCTAATTGGCCCGCGCCCTGAACGCCCTACTTTTTACACCAAACTAGAGAACGAAATTCCTTACTTTGCCGACCGCACATACGGTGTAATGCCTGGTATTACAGGGCTTGCACAAGTAAATCAAGGTTACGACACCTGTATTGATGATGTACGTCGTAAAGTAGGTTTTGACCACAGTTATGCACTAAGCCTATGTTCGGTTAAGTCTTGGATTGCCGCTGATCTCAGCATCATCTCTAAAACAATCATCGTAATGGTAGATGGTCGAGGTCGCTAAACCAGTATGGTCTAATGTGGATACAAAGCCTGTTTTCTATAAAGCCTTAGGGGGCGATTGGAAAGTCGCTAATGAAACACATAGTGCCGAATTAGCCCACGTTAACTAGACTCGCTGCTCTCGGTTCTCAGTTGAATGGTGTAATAAGGTTTCTTCCCTATCAATTGACGTAAACATTGGCAATGAATGTATAACGCAGATGTGGCTTGAGTTAGGGATTAGAAATTAAGAGCTGAGAGCTGAGAGCTCAGAGTTAAGAATTAAGAGTTAAGACGAGAAAGCTTATATTCATAGAAAACCACGGCACTTTCGTCAGAGGCTTGCTCAACAAAACCTAGCTTATTAAGTAAGTGTGTAGAGGCTATGTTTGAACGGTCGACACCGCCAATCAGTGTGGACCATGACTCGGTTTTTGCGACTTCTGTGATGAAACTCTGCAATAACTCACTCGCGAAACCCTTGCCCCAGCATTCTTCTGCAAGCAAGTAGCCAATATGAGCATCACTTTCGTCTTCTACATAAGCGAACAGAAAACCAATCAATTGATTATCGTTGGATTTCACTTGAAGTAAGCGGCTCCCCGACAACATTCGGTCGAGCCAAATTTCAGCCAGTTCACGTGACACAATACCGTGAAAGTATGGTGGAAGGTTTTCAACGACTGACGGGATTAGAATGCCAGGCACTCTCTCTAGCAGAACCGAACGTTCAGGAACAGTAAGTTCACCTGCGACTTCTTCTACTTTTAGTCTTTGAGTTTCAAACGAGATCGCCATGTGTCCTGCCCAATTTGATAAAAACGTGGATTATACACCTGAGTTCTCGTGTTGGCTTCGTTTCCAGGCTAAAGCAAACTAAAGAACAGCCACGCCTTCAACTTCAATCACTGAGTTAACATTTGCTCGCTCGATTATCTTGAGTAACGTCGTTTGAACTAACTCATTATCTCGGATTTCGGTTTCACAAGAAAAACGCTCTTCTTGAACACCATCGCCCTCACCCAGCATAAATTGAACCGCGACTTCCGTTGCGAGATCTTTGGTCGTCCCGTAATACGCTAACGTGATTTTTGGGTATCCGTGGTCGCCTTTTTTAACCTGCTTTGCGATACGTTTTTTGGCTTTATCTAAATTCATACAACTTCCTTTTAAGTTTGAAATACAAGGTGACTAGAACACCTTTTTAAACGGTAAGCAATACAATCAGCGTTGGTTATAGAGATTCCCTAGCCTCTTGATACTAATCAAGATGGTACAGTCTTAGCACTTTAAAGAGTGATAGCTAGAACCCAGAAAACCTGTTTAAGAAATATAATGACAACATATAAGAATTACGCGCCAAGAAGCGGTAGATGTTTTCGTTGTTGATAAGTTAAGGCTAACTCTAAGCACTGCTTGATTGGTGCTTTGGGAAGTGGTTCAGTTAGGTTCAAGACGATTGCCCGATTACCTTGAAATACCAATGTGCCATCGTGCAATTCTCTGAATGTGTCGACTAGCTTCGTTTGACAGTTAAAGAACAAGTAATAGTTGTTTGGTGACTTCAATTTCCAGTCGATTCGAATTGGGCTGCCCGTCTTAACGCTGTAACTCGGCTCGCCCCATTTCAGAGACTCTTCGACTTCAGCTAGTTCCAAATCAGAGCAAAGCTCAAAGATTAATGAACGCAACTCTTCAAGCCGAGCTCGAACATCATCGGGATACTCGTCGAAATGTGTTTTGATTGCTTGGTCCATTGAACCTCCGATCCACTTGTTGAGATATTAAAATGCAGCTCACTTAAAGCATACAGCTTTAAAATTAGTCCAACTCAAAACGAAAAGTGCCAAGCCTCGTAAATCAATTTTGAGTTATCTGTTCGTTAGCGGTTTTCAAGGCCAGCTTTAAACCGTCCGTATCCTTACAACCAATGTAAACATGCTTTCCATTGCTTAGGCTTAACTTCAACGCTGAACCTATCGATGCATTATACAACCAACCATCGCTCAGCATTCGGATACCAATACCTTGATACCACTTGCTTTGATAAAACGATGTCTCTGTAATGTCTGACACTTCTACATTCTTACGCCAAAAGCCAAAGCCGAAATACCAGCTTAGTACATTGTCTTTGACCTCAATGGTCATGGAGAAAAAGAGCAAAGCAATTAAACCATTGATGGCGTGAGCGATTAATGTCCCGGGGTTATTATCCGAGGTAACGACAATGAAAGCACTTATCGCAACAAGGATGAGCAGCAATCCCTTGTTGAATTCCTTACTATAAAACACAGCGACAACTCCTATAGACAACGAACAACCCACTAACTAGCCAACAGTTATCTTACTGCAGCCTTTCTAAATAATCGTAGCAAGTAATGCAGGCATACTCCCACAACCAAACCAAGTAGCATCGCCTTGATACTACCAACCCAAAGTATCAAGCCAGAATAACCTTGTCCCGGACCTAAGCCTTGTTTATTAATCACATCGACGAACATAAATCCGTTCCACAGCACATGCAGTGAGGCTGTAAATCCATGCACACAAATTGCGATGGTTCCAAGTAACTTGTACTTGCTAATGACTGGTGCGCCACAAAAAATGACAACAAGCGCAAAGGTAAAAATCAGAGGGCCAGACAATACTAAAGTGAGTGTGGTTACTTCAACGTGGCTCTCTATGCCATAACTGTATGTACAAAATACCATTGTCATTGAAAACAAAAGCGAAATGAGTGCGAACCATAGCGTTCTATTCATTGGGGTTCCCTGCCTTAATAGTGGGTTTAGGACAAATTCGATAATCGACAGGAAGAACTAATTACCAAAAATACGGCATGAGAAATGCCCTTGTTACACGACTATTCGATGGACGACTCAGACTTTCATAAACCCAATGTAACGGAAGACTTAGAACACAAGCTAGGCGATATAGCTTCGGCTATATTGAACCACGAGCATAGACTGAAGACAGGTGCTACGACGGAACAAGTAAGGTAGGCTCTAATCATCAAACGATGAGCAATCCACGTATATCAGCATGAGAACCGACGACATTACTTGCTTCATCTATGTAATAACACTATCCCTTAAATAACAAGAAAGGCTCTATAAATGCGGGAGCAGAAACTTCTACGCTCTTATTGACAGAGGGGGTCATATCGCCCAATTAAGGTGTGAAGCACACTACCACAACACTTAAATTGGACGCCGTAATCACTAAACTAAACTCAAACTGAAAATGCCAAGCGTGCTGAATCACTCTTAAATTACTTGTTAAGCGTATTCTGCGGGAGGTAAATCACCTTCAACCATACTTGCTTTAAACAGATACTTATCACAATACCTTCTTTTTCCACGTAATGACCAAGGTAGAGATAATAAGGTGTTGATAAGACCTTTTGGTGGATCATACTCCATCGTAATCTCTAGTAACTCTTGCTTCATTTTTTTTGTTGAGTATTTAGCTCCGGCCTTAGTTTCCCAAATTAACAAATCACTATCTGAAAATTGAAATAAATAAAGCAATTGCCCTGGCGCTATTTGAGGGTAAATTTCATTAAAATTATTTGGGTAGTGCTCACGTGGGAATTCTCGCTTTAAGTCTCCCGAAATCGATAATTTTACATTTTCAGCCCTTTCTGCACCAATATTAACGAGTGTAAACTGCACAAAAATTTCTTGGTATCTGGTTTTATACACACTCTCATCATTTTCCCCCCAACTCGTTCTGCTTTCTTTCTCCGGACCAAATCGATTGTGTACTTGATGGTAAACTTCAAGTACTGGTCTTTTGCGAGAGGTGACAATTTGAAGCCCTACTTTCATCACACTGGAAACTGCTGAGCTTGATACTTCCATATAACTCCTCTATACGCTTAACAGCTATTAGACAGAAAAATTCTGCATTTAAATATAGGATTTTTCTATCTAGTTTCATATGTACAGCAATTTACCACGATTAATCACAGCAATTCAGTGACTTAAAACATAGATAGACTCATTGAATGACAAAATGCAGAATATTTCTATATAGTATGAATTTCGCAAAAACCCCGCTCTACTAGATATAAAAACAGTACCACTACACATACCCCAAACACAAAAAAGCCTGCCATCTATGCGAACATAAATGGCAGGCTTTATACGTTAATTAAATTTGTTTGTGGCTAGCTTACGCGGCTTCGAATGCGAGGGCTTTCTTCTCTACTTGGCGGAAAATCAGCGTTAGTATGCCGTTTACTGCTAAGTAGAATGCGCCAGCAATGCCGAACACGGTTAGCGTGTCGTAGGTTTGGCCGTTGATACGCTGAGCGTAGCCCATCAAGTCCATGATGGTGATGGTGCTTGCCAGTGACGTACCTTTGAAGACTAGAATCACTTCGTTCGAGTAAGCTGGAACGGCGCGGCGTAGTGCATATGGCAGTAACACTTTAAGCGTTGCTACTTTGTCCATACCTAGTGCACGACACGCTTCCCACTGCCCTGCTGGAATGGCGTTGAATGCGCCTCTGAACAGTAGCGTGCTGTATGCGGCAGTGTTCAAAGCTAATGCTAACATTGCGCAGAACCAAGGTTGGCTTAACCAAGTCCACATGAAGCTTTCACGAATCCAATCGAACTGACCCGGGCCGTAATACACCAAGAAGATTTGAACCAACAATGGTGTGCCAGTGAACAGCGTGATGATGCCACGTGTTAACCAGTGAATCGCAGGTATTCTTAGGATTAGCGTTACCGTCATCAGCAGTGACAAGATACAACCAACAAGCAATGAAGTGCCTGTGAGTTGAAGACTGGTCACTAAGCCTTCAAGCATTTGAGAGAGGTATTGTTGATTCATGCCATTGCCCCTTTGTTACCCAAACCTTGAATAGAGAACTTACCATCAATCACTTTTACCAATCTTTGTGTGATTAAAGTGATGACCAAGTAGATTGCTGCTGCTGTCGCGTACCAAGTAAATGCTTCGTGCGTTGCAGCGGATGTTAGTTGTGCTTGTTTCAACAAATCCGTTACGCCAATCAGCGATACTAATGCAGTGTCTTTTAGTAACACTAACCATTGGTTGGTTAACCCTGGTAGTGCGTGTCTTACCGCTTGAGGTAAAACTATACGAAAGAATGAACGTGATTGAGAGATACCAAGCGCGCTTGCTGCTTCTCTCTGCCCTTTGCTTACTGCTTTTAATGCACCACGCAAGGTTTGCGAAGCGTAAGAAGCAAAGATAAGTGACAGTGCAACAACACCAGATAAGAACGGGCTCACTTCTATGAAGTCGCCAGTGATCATGAACAGAACTTGTGTCGAACCAAAGTAGATAAACAGTACGACCAGAATTTCTGGTAAACCACGAACAATCGTCACAAATGCAGTCGTTGGCCATTTGATTGCAATACGACGAGACATCTCACCACTTGCAAACAAAACTGCTAGAACCAATCCAACCAATAGGCTTACGAACGCAAGCTGAACAGTCATCCAGCTTGCTTCGACGAGCCCTAAAGAGTAACCCGTTAATTCCATAAATTACTTACCGAAGTACTTGTTGAAGATCTTATCGTATTCGCCGTTCGCTTTTACTGCTGCAAGTGCAACGTTAAGCTGGTCTACAAGTTCTTGGTTGCTCTTGTTTACTGCGATGCCAAAGCCGTTACCGAAGTACTCTTGGTTTGTTACTTGGTCGCCAACGTACGTTAGGTTGTCTTCTTTCTTGAACCATTCTGCTACAACGGCTGTGTCACCGAATACAGAATCGATACGACCGTTTTTCATGTCGATGAATGCATCTTGGTAGCTTGAGTAAGGTACCGCTGTTACGCCAGTCATTTGCTCAAGTAGGAAGCTCTGGTGAGTAGAACCGTTTTGAACGCCAACACGCTTACCTTCTAGTGCTGCTTGGTCTGCTACTTTGCCTTCGAAAGAAATGAATGCTGCAGAGTTATCATAGTATGCGTTAGAGAAGTTCACTTGTTTAAGACGCGCTTCTGTGATGTCCATTGCCGAGATAGCCGCATCGTAACGTTTGAATTTAAGTGCAGGGATCAAGCTATCGAATGCTTGGTTGTGGAAAGTACACGTTGCTTTCAGCTCTTCACAAAGTGCGTTTGCTAAGTCTACGTCAAAACCCTGAATTTGGTTGTTCTCATCCATGTATTCGAATGGTGCGTACGTTGCTTCCATCGCGAATTTGATTTCTTCTTTAGCCGCTGCGTTAAAAGAAGCAAGGCCGATAAGTGAAGCTAGTAGAATCTTTTTCATTTTGTTACTCCGAATACTGTGTAATAGCGGCCTGTGGCCATTCTTATAATTTGATTGTTTTAATTGATGTTGTGTTTAGCTAGATCTAGTGAGTCAACTTTCTTTTAATAAGTGACTTACTTAATGAGTCAGATACTCGGCAAACTCAGGTGTCTGCGGATTAACGAATGAATCGCTGGTGCCGTGTTCAACGATGTACCCTTTTTCTAGGTACAGAACGTGGCTAGCAATCTTCTTCGCGAAATCGACTTCATGCGTCACGACCACTTGGGTAATGCCCGTTCCGCTCAATTCTTTAATAATGCTCACGACTTGGTTGGTGATCTCAGGATCAAGCGCCGCTGTTGGTTCATCAAACAACAACACATCCGGTTTCATCATCAGCGCACGTGCAATCGCAACACGCTGTTGTTGACCGCCAGACAGTTGAAGTGGCCAAGCGTCTGCTTTGTCGGCAAGTTGAAGTGTCTTTAGGACTTCTTGCGCTTGCTTAATCGCTTCTTGCTTATCCAAACCCGCCACTTTGGTTGGTGCTTCAATCAAGTTTTCCATCACCGTCATGTGTGGCCATAAGTTGTATTGCTGGAACACCATGCCGACTTTACGACGAAGTTTAAGCCCCTGCTTCTCTTGGATTTGGCTTGAAAAATCGAATTGCTCATTCGCAATGTCTAGTTCGCCGTTGTCCGCGATTTCAAGCAGGTTCAATACACGCAGTAATGAACTCTTGCCCGCGCCGCTTGGGCCAAGCAATACCAAGGTTTCGCCACTCTCACAGTCGAAACTGATGTCGTGAAGAACTTGGGTATCACCGTATGATTTGTTGATGCTCTTTACTTGAATACTCATGCCACAATACTGCATTAATTGTCATTTGTTGGTTATTCTATTCAATCCGAGTTTTTATGCAAGAAAAATGTATAAAAAACTACTTTGTTGAATTTTTGCAACAAATATTCCACAAAAAACAGTCGCTATAACTGGTCTTACAACCAAAACTTACAAGTCATTGATAAAGCTAATATCGAGATAAATAGCAAACGTTTTGCTATCAATTTATAAATCATCGCACGGTTGCTTGTTTATGTGTGCACTCTCCTATCAACGCTAATTTACTTGCATAAAAATTAGGGTTAAATAGCTTGGTTTCCTATCCAACTGACTGGATCAAAATGCTTAGTTTTCCTTTAAGGTCGTTTCGAATTATTCACTTAGTGTTGATGAAATATTGGAAATTGAGTTTCCTAGGGAGCGTCACAGCGCAATAAATGCTTTAATGGGTTCGATTCTCAACAACAATTACTGCCCAGCGAACAACGCGCAGTACAGGCAATAAGTCATAAAGCAATTAGCCATAAGCAACAAGCCATCTATTTTTAAAGCGACAACACATTAAGGCAGTCATATGCAAAACGATGTCTCTTCTACGCTCGACTCGAACCAGCGACAGACTCAAAAGAATCCCGATGCCAAACCTGAGAAAAAAAGCCTCAGTATTTTGTTTGAGCTGAGTAAATTCATTCAGCCTTATAAAGGTCGTGTTATTGCTGCGTTGATCGCGTTGATCTTCACAGCGAGCTTAACCCTTTCAGTCGGACACGGTATTCGTCTTCTTATCGACCAAGGCTTCAGCCAACAATCGTTGTCAGACTTAGGCAGCGCGATTCAATTCATCATGGTGGTGGTCGTGCTGATCTCGATTGGCACCTTCTTCCGCTTCTATTTGGTCTCTTCTGTTGGTGAGCGAGTAAGTGCGGATATACGCCTGTCGGTTTTCAATCACGTGGTGACGCTGCACCCGAGTTACTTTGAAACCAATGGCAGTGGCGACATCATGTCGCGAATCACCACGGATACTACTCTGCTTCAAAGCATCATAGGTTCATCGTTCTCTATGGCGATGCGCAGCGCTACCTTCATAAGGTAATGCATTATTTTTTATTACACGCCGCTAAGAATCAGGCTTGTGAGCCAGGTAATAAAAATGCCCCTATTCATACGTAATTTTGACAAAAATAAGCCCTGTATTACCACAAAGTATTACCATATCATTGTTATTTAGTTACAAAACACCAATGGTTTAAGGAAGGCCGAAATGATGAATAATAGATAACAATCACATAAGCCAAATATGACACTAAAAGTGCCAAGCATTACGAACCTACTTGAATTGTGCGTTAGGTAAATATTACCCTCACTTTTTCGTTTCAAAATGAGATTTTTAGGAGTCAAAAAGAATGGGAAAAAATCATACATATATGGAACTGTTTGCTTTACTCCAATTGATTCAGCCAAACTGTGAAGCTTGTGTGACAACTTACTTAGTAGTAGGTAGAACGGACTTAATAATGAAATTCAATTAGCCTAACGTTCGTTTGCTTAGTGAAGATGTTTGGTTATACGACCTAAGTCTTCAGACAGGTTTTGGGGCATAACTTCGTCGGTGACAATGTGAACCCTAGTAAATAGGGTTCATTTCGACTAACAATCAGTGCCTTCTGAAAGTAGCAATGCATCTTCTAATTCAACACCGAGGTAGCGGATCGTGTTGTCTACCTTTGTATGTCCCAGTAAAAGCTGCACTACTCGAATATTTTTAGTTTTTTGCATAGACCAGTGTCGCTTTCGTTCGTCTCATCGAATGAGTGCCATACAGATTCGGAACTAATCCAAGATTTGACGCCCATTTCCTAACTAGAGAGCGATAGTACGAATAGCTTATAGCTTTATGCTCACGTCTTTGGCTTGGAAAAAGAAAATCTCGGCTTCTTAGTGAAGCAATCAAAATCCATTTCATTAGGCTTTGTTGAGTTCTTGACGTTATCTCAAATTGAACTTCAATGTCTGCTTTCCGCTGGATATGTTTAACGCGATTAAATATCCTATCTTGCGAAGATACATCGCAAATTCTGAGGGCGAGCAAGTCACTCGCCCTAAGCTTGCTATCAATAGCTAAGTTGAGCAACGCAAGCTGCATCAAATTATTTTCAATTTCTAATCTGCTTCTGATCCGCAAAATTTCCTCAAGCCAAAAAGTTTTTTTGACGCCACTACGCTTCGTTTTGTTGAAAACCACCATGATGACCTCCTTTCTTATTGGTGATCACAGGTCATCACGATTGTAGTTGGAAGAATTTTGGACATTTCCGAGTTACGAACAATAGAGCACTCTGAAAATTTGCATTATCTGAAGTATGGAAATGAAGTCGAAAAATTCTGTCTGTTCATTATTCCTACTTAGCGACTCATAAGTCATAAGCGTTCGTTCCCCAGATAACAGTTCTTATTTTTTTTTTTGGGGGGGGGGGCCACCAAATTCCGATAAGGATCATGAAGAAATTCATAAGGGATGTTCAGGGCAAATCCGTAACCAACAGAGCAACAGAACCCCACAGTTAGAACCAGAGAGAAACCTAGTTGAATTATACCTACAGTCAGAACCGTAGAGGCTGTCGTCACCATCAATACCGTTACAAAAAAGATAAAACTAAGAGAAATGAACTTAACCGCCTCCGTCAACAAAACCTAGGGAACGTAACTACTGAAGAAGTCACGTAGAGCAAGGGCTAGAGATAGGTTACAGAGCCAGTCTAGAAACGGTTTAGGATTTTAAGCTCGGTAGGCTGTGACACAGAGTGTTGAAATATATATATATTGACCGTATGATTTATAATTCCATCATTATAATTTGAATTGCTTTTATGAAAAAAATACTAACAGTAGCATTGTTGTTAATGAGTTCAGTTACACACGCGAAAGCCCCGTTTGGTCTTGAATGGGGTGCATCTAAAGCTGATTTAGTTGGTGAAGTCGGTAGAGACGATACTTACACAGTATTTCATGACCTGTATGTTCCAGTCCCACAGAGTTTGTATATCAACTATACAGGTTATGCTAATGAAAGTGGTCTTTATGCTGTAGCAGCAAGGACTTATATTATAAGGGATGATTATAGTGGTGAGAAAGGAAGGGATAGCTTTTACAATACAATCAGAGCCTTAGAAAAATCGAACTATAAAAAAACACACTCATTGATTAAGTCATCAAAATCCAATCCCGACTTTTATAAATGTCTGCGTGAAAACGCTTGTAATGCCTATACTTGGACGGGTGAAGATAAAGATGGAGATAAGGTGTCTGCAAGGATTGAATCTTTAGGTTCTAAATCAGGATATATTTTGGTTCAGTACATCAAAAAAGGCCTTTCTATCTATGGATTCTAATTTAATATAAAATCAACTTCCCCCACCTATTCTGACACATTAGCAAAAGTCATCTACAGGACGACTGATGAGGAATAACACAAAGTCATGCTCAGTGATTTGGAATAGTCTCGTTTGATAATGCGGATACTTCGAACGAAACATCACACCTTCGAGAAGACTCAATAAATTCTCTTGGCATTAGTACCACTCCGCACCATAAGCAATTGAATGAATACCCTTTGATTGCGGAACAATATTCAAATAAGGTGTTGTGTATCAGCATATTAAATTAGGCTACTCCTTTTACTCGGGTTATAAACCTTTTTTTCTACGATCTTCGGTGTGAAGTTCATCGAAATCTGAAATGGTAAAGTTTCTGTAATCTACAACATCAACAGTAGATTTAGCGAGATCATCAGTATTTATGTCTATATAATTAAACAGTTCTAAAAACCAATTATCTGTATCAGTTCTATTTTCCTTCATATAAAGATGCGTAGATCTGTTTACTATAAATGCAATGAAATCAGCTAATTGTAGTAACGGTTCATGAGAGGATGACTGGAACTTTCCCAAGTATTCATTTGGGTAGTCATGAAAGACTTCGTTACCAACATCAGCATTCGGTTTACCTAGTCCCTCGTCAACAAAAACTGTCAATTTTTCATTTGTTTTAAAATAGAATTTTTTAATTTTTATTAGTAGCCAAAACAATGATAAATCAGAAGGTTTTTCTAAATGGAACTGATTCACTTTTCCCTTTACTGTAACTATCCCGTGATCTCTTAATGTTCGGTCATCAATAGTCTGTATAAAGACTTTCCACTTATATTTGGTATAGATTTCAGCGAAAGCTTCCAATACCCCGAGATTTGCGTGATCTGGTAGCTTGTCCCACGGGCTTTTTCTATTATAGATCTCGACAAAATGAAACTCTTCAGACTCTACAGAGAACTCTTCTTTAATGAATCTAAGGCAGTCTTTAATTTGATCGCGAATATAATCAACTTCATCATCTGGAAAGACAATTCCAACATTCGTTCTTCTATTTCCAGTCACAAACTTAGAATTTGTCGATGCATTTGGTCCATATGTGTCATCTATAGCAATATGCATTTGCCCTCCTTACTCTTTTATATACCAAACTAAGCACATACTGAGTCATTAGTAAAAATAGGTCAATTTCTTACGACATAAATATGACTTCAGTCTTTTCCTAACAAACTTTGGGGCGTGCGACGTGAAGTCGTATGAAGCGCTGTTCACCGCTAAACGAGTGAA
>NZ_JBFSUX010000020.1:0-78377 GCF_041467595.1 Vibrio sp. 10N.247.311.13
TAAGTTTTTTTCGTTTTTTTATTCGTTCGATTAAAAAGAACTCAAAACGCCTCAAAAGTAGGCTTTTATCTTACATATTCTTCAGTTTTTCAGTGAACAAAGAGACTTTTTCCCAGTTTGTGTACTCAACTTCCTTCGTTGTATCCGTTTCACCACCTGTCATATTCATAATAAAGCGGATCATGGTTCTATCGAACCAGTTATAACGTGGGTAATAGAGGGCACCTGCAAATACACCGATTAAAGTCGGCTGCCATGGAGACTTGGTAAGGAACTTCTTAATATACGCACTGCCTTCTGGTGTATCTTTGCCTTGGTCTTCTTTACGCGCCGTTAAGTTAACACAGAAGAACGCAACCTTGCTTGATTGCAACTGAGTAAGGTTGGCATCAATAAATTGATATAGCTTCTTATTAAGGTGGCCATAACGAATCGATGCGCCAATCAACACTCTGTCGTACTGAGCAAAGTCCACCTTGCCAATAGTGTGCAGATCTTGAAGCTCACATTCGAACTCACTCATTTCTTCTTTTATATAGTTCAAGATTTTCTTGGTCTGCCCTTCACGGCTTGAATACAAAAATAGAACTTTTGCCACAATGTTGTCCTTAGCTACGCCAAAACGTAGGGGTCAATAAGATTAATAAGGTGAAGATTTCTAATCGGCCAAACAGCATAGATACGATAAGTACCCATTTTGCTTTGTCGTTCACATCGCCAAAGTGCACCGCGACTTCACCAAGGCCCGGGCCAAGGTTATTTAATGTCGCCGCTACCGCAGAGAAAGCACTCAACTCGTCCATACCAGTTGCAATAAGAGCCAGCATACAAACCACAAACACTAATGCGTATGCAGAGAAGAAGCCCCAGACCGCATCTACAACACGTTGTGGTAGTGCAGAACCGCCAACCTTGATGGTATAGACAGCCCGTGGGTGAACAAGACGCTTCATTTCACGAGCACCTTGCAGAGTAAGTAGTAAGATTCGAATCACTTTCATACCACCACCCGTAGAACCTGCACATCCCCCTATAAAAGAAGAGAACAAAAGCAGTACGGGTAAGAACAATGGCCACTCTGAGAAACCCGTCGTTGTAAAACCCGCGGTCGTAGAGATAGACACGGTTTGGAACAAGGCTTGGTCGAAAGCATCGTAGTACGAATCATAAGAGTGATGATTGAGCAGTAATAAGAAACAAACCAAGAACAGTACTGCCTGAATAAAGATAAAGGCGCGGAACTCAGGATCTTTCCAATAATACTTAGGATGCACACCACCTGAAGCAAATGCAGCAAAGTGAAGCGAATAGTTACATGCTGATATAAGCAGGAACACGACGGTAATCATGTTGATCGCAGGGCTATTGAAATACCCCATGCTCGCATCGTGAGTCGAGAAGCCACCAATCGCAATAGTAGAGAAGCTATGACTGATGGCATCAAAGAAGCTCATCCCAGCAAGCCAAAACGCCACTGCACAAGCAATGGTTAAGCTCAGGTAGATGTACCAAAGCGCTTTTGCCGTTTCAGCAATACGCGGAGTCATCTTACTGTCTTTTACAGGGCCCGGGATTTCTGCACGATATAGCTGCATACCACCGATGCCGAGAACAGGAAGGATGGCTACCGCCAATACGATGATACCCATACCACCAAACCATTGCAGGAACTGGCGGTAAAACAGAATCGCCTTAGGCAGATCATCGAGGCCGACAATAACGGTCGCGCCCGTGGTTGTTAATGCAGAGAAGGATTCGAAGAAAGCATCGGTTACCGACACATTGGGGTTATCGGCGATCAAAAATGGCAGCGCACCAGCACTACCGATTACCGTCCAGAATAAAACAACAATCAAGAAGCCATCACGCGCTTTCAATTCATGCTTATAACGTCGGTTTGGAAACCAGCAGGTTGCTCCACAGAATAAGAGAACAAAAAAGGTCGTCACAAATGGCACACCCGCACCATCTCGATAGATCAGAGCGACGAGCGCAGGTGCGAGCATTGATACACTAAAAAGTGCTAATAATAATCCGACGATTCGAATAATTGAGCGAAATTGCATGAGCTATTGAACGAAGCGAAATGCTTCACACTTCCTAGTTGTCTTTGACTTTCGTTACCAGTGCCTTAGCACCGCTTTTATTGATCATGGTTTGGGTAAACGAATCTACCTGAAGGAGCTCTATTTCAATAATAAGCTCAACTTGAACACCATAATCCGCTTGGACTTCAACAGCCTGATGCTGAGCCATGATGGATTGTGCAATCGGCACAAAGCCATAGTCTAACTCTAGCCGTAATTTTGTGGTTATTTTTTTCTCGATAGTTTGAAGCAGCTTGAGAGCTTGTTGTACTCCACCACCATAAGCCTTAACTAAACCACCAGTACCGAGCTTGATTCCGCCTGAATAGCGAGTGACTACAGCCGTTAACTCGCCAACACCTGAACCAGACAGTTGCGCCAAGATAGGCTTTCCAGCAGTACCCGAGGGTTCGCCATCATCACTAAAGCCCCACTTCATCGAGTCTTCAGGTCGCCCTGCAGCAAAGCCCCAACAGTTATGTCGCGCTGAAGAATGCTCTTTTTTTACCTGTTCAACGAACTGCTTAGCAGCTTCTACACTTGGAGTATGAGCAAGATGAGTAATAAAAACGCTCTTTTTTATCTCTTCTTCAAATAAAGCCGACGCTGACGGTATTAAATAGGGCTGTTCATTCATATCGTTAACTTAATTATTAAGAGCGGCGAAGTGTATCACGCGTGAATAATAAGGGTTAGAGGATCTGTGCTGTCGCACAATGTTAAACAATTGTTTAAAAAATGTATTGAAATTAATCAAGCAGAGGTACAGACTAGAATAACTGGTCTTACCAGGTGCTCTACAATAATAGAAAGATAACAAGATTCTCTCAAACAATCGTGGATTGTATGTCATGGAGATAGACAATGATTTACCAAGCTAACACCCTACAGGTAAAGGAATTACAAGATGGTATTGCGGAATTAAGCTTCTGTGCACCGGCATCTGTAAACAAACTCGACCTTGCAACTTTAGAATCACTAGATAAAGCGTTAGATGCTCTTAATGCTCACGCAGGATTACGTGGTTTAATCTTAACTTCAAACAAAGACGCGTTCATTGTGGGCGCAGACATCACTGAATTTCTTGGCCTATTTGCTAAGCCAGAAGCAGAACTTGATGAATGGTTAAGATTCGCTAATTCAATCTTCAGCAAGCTCGAAGACCTTCCTGTCCCAACTCTTTCAATGATGCGTGGCCATGCCCTTGGCGGCGGCTGTGAATGTGTACTCGCTACCGATTTCCGTATCGGTGACAAGACCACCAGCATAGGTCTACCAGAAACCAAACTTGGCATCATGCCTGGTTTTGGTGGTTGTGTGCGCCTACCTCGTGTTATCGGTGCTGACAGCGCGATGGAAATTATCACTCAAGGCAAAGCATGCCGTGCAGATGAAGCGCTTAAAGTTGGCTTGTTAGATGCGATTGTTGAAACAGACCAACTACTAGAATCAGCGATCAACACTGTTTCTTTGGCAGCCAATGAGAAACTTGATTGGCAGCTACGTCGCAAACAAAAAACATCAGCGCTTTCACTAAGCAAACTCGAAGCGATGATGAGCTTTACCATGGCGAAAGGCTTAGTTGCTCAAAAAGCAGGTCCTCACTACCCAGCTCCGATTACTTCTGTGATTGCAATTGAAGAAGCAGCGCGCAGTGATCGCGATGCGGCGTTAGACATCGAACGCAAACACTTCGTTAAGCTAGCAAAATCTGAAGAAGCAAAAGCACTTGTCGGTTTATTCTTGAATGATCAATACATTAAAGGCTTAGCAAAACAAGCTGGTAAGTCTGCGAATAAAACAACTGAACGCGCAGCAGTACTTGGCGCTGGCATCATGGGCGGCGGTATTGCTTACCAGTCAGCATTGAAAGGCGTGCCAGTGATGATGAAAGACATCGCACAAGCGTCTCTTGATCTTGGTATGAACGAAGCTTCTAAGCTGTTGAATAAACGCTTATCACGCGGTCGCCTAGATGGATTCAAGATGGCAGGTATTCTGTCTTCTATTACTCCAAGCCTGCATTACGCGGGTGTAGAACAGTCGGATGTGATTGTTGAAGCAGTAGTAGAAAACCCGAAAGTAAAAGCAGCAGTACTGAGCGAAGTGGAAGGTTTGGTTGGTGAAGACACGGTTCTAACATCAAACACCTCTACAATTCCGATCAACCTGCTAGCGAAATCACTGAAGCGCCCAGAAAACTTCTGTGGCATGCACTTCTTTAACCCTGTGCATCGCATGCCTTTGGTTGAGATCATCCGTGGTGAACAAACTTCAGAAGAGACCATCAATCGCGTGGTTGCTTACGCAGCGAAGATGGGTAAATCCCCAATCGTTGTTAACGACTGCCCAGGCTTCTTCGTTAACCGTGTACTTTTCCCTTACTTTGGCGGTTTCAGCATGTTGCTACGCGACGGTGCTGATTTCACTAAGATCGATAAAGTGATGGAGCGCAAGTTCGGTTGGCCAATGGGCCCGGCTTACTTACTAGACGTTGTAGGCCTAGACACTGCACACCACGCACAAGCTGTGATGGCGCAAGGTTTCCCAGAGCGTATGGGCAAAGAAGGTCGTGATGCGATTGATGCACTTTACGTTGCTGAAAAATACGGTCAGAAAAACGGTAGCGGTTTCTACACATACAGCGTAGACAAGCGTGGTCGTCCGAAGAAGACCTTCTCTGAAGACATTCTTCCTATCTTGGCTGACGTATGTCAAGCACCACAAGATTTTGATGACCAAACAATTATCCAGCGCGTGATGATTCCAATGATCAACGAAGTGGTGCTTTGTCTAGAAGAAGGCATTATCGCGACACCGCAAGAAGCGGATATGGCACTGGTTTACGGTTTAGGCTTCCCTCCATTTAGAGGCGGCGTATTCCGCTACTTAGACAGTGTGGGCATTGGTAACTTCGTTGAAATGGCGAAAGGCTACCAAGACTTAGGTGCAATGTACCAAGTTCCTCAGCTATTGCTTGATATGGCAGCGAAGGGCGAAAGCTTTTACGACAGCCAACAAGCCAGTTCTCTGTAACCCACATTTGGAAAAGGAATAGCAAAATGAAAAATGTAGTTGTTGTTGATTGCCTTCGCACCCCAATGGGACGTTCCAAAGGTGGAGCTTTCCGTCACACTCGTGCTGAAGATCTGTCTGCACATTTGATGAAAGGCATTTTAGAGCGCAACCCAGAAGTAAACCCTGTCGAAATTGAAGATATTTACTGGGGTTGTGTACAACAAACACTAGAGCAAGGCTTCAACGTTGCACGTAACGCTGCCTTGCTTGCTGGTCTACCGATTGAGATTGGTGCTGTAACAGTCAACCGTTTATGTGGTTCATCTATGCAAGCTTTGCATGATGCAACTCGCTCTATCATGGTTGGTGATGCTGAAATCTGCCTGATTGGTGGTGTGGAGCACATGGGCCACGTACCAATGAACCATGGTGTTGATTTTCACCCAGGCATGTCAAAACACGTAGCAAAAGCGGCCGGCATGATGGGGCTAACCGCTGAGATGTTAGGCAAAATGCACGGTATTAGCCGTGAAGACCAAGATGCATTCGCAGCACGCTCACATGCTCGCGCTCAAGCAGCTACGGTTGAAGGTCGTTTCAAAAATGAAATCCTGCCAACCGAAGCTCACGCTGCAGACGGTTCTCTGTTCACTCTGGATTACGACGAAGTCATTCGCCCAGAGACAACAGTTGAAGGCTTATCCCAGCTGCGTCCGGTATTTGACCCAGCAAACGGCACAGTAACAGCAGGTACTTCATCAGCTCTGTCTGATGGTGCTTCTGCAATGCTTATCATGAGCGAAGAGAAAGCTAACGCACTTGGCCTTAAGATTCGCGCTCGCGTGAAGTCTATGGCTATCGCTGGCTGCGATCCTTCAATCATGGGTTACGGCCCAGTACCAGCAACCCAAAAAGCACTTAAACGTGCAGGACTAACCATTGAAGACATGGGTGTGATTGAGTTAAACGAAGCGTTTGCTGCTCAATCTCTACCTTGTGCTAAAGACTTAGGTCTACTGGATGTTGTTGACGAGAAAGTAAACCTTAACGGCGGTGCGATTGCTCTGGGTCACCCACTAGGCTGTTCTGGTTCTCGTATCTCGACGACGCTAATCAACCTGATGGAAGCACAAGACGTGAAATACGGCTTGGCGACTATGTGTATTGGTTTAGGCCAAGGTATTGCAACGGTATTTGAACGCCCATAGCGTTTACTGACTGTAATATTTGAAGGGTAATCTTTTGTGCAGCTATATTTATATAGCTGCACTTTTTATTGCTTGGCATCCAACAATGCATCGATTGTGTTCAGCGAACTCAACGAGAGAAAAACCAACCCTGACATCTATGCACAAAACGCATATATTCAATGTTGATGTTTCATTATTTTTTCTCGGATGATTCAACTAAAGTTACTTCAGTTTCCTAATATTCCTCCACGGAGCAGATCATGTTTAAAGCACTTGTACTAAACCAAGAAGACAAAAAAACTATCGCGTCAGTTTCTCAAATTGAAGAATCTCAATTACCAGAAGGTAACGTGAAGATTGATGTTAGCTACTCTTCTTTGAACTACAAAGATGGTTTGGCGATTACAGGTAAAGGGCGCATTGTTCGCAACTTCCCTATGGTTCCTGGTATCGACCTTTCTGGTGTGGTTTCACAATCTGATGACCCTCGCTACAAAGCAGGCGACGAAGTGGTTCTAACTGGTTGGGGTGTTGGTGAAGGTCACTGGGGCGGCATGGCTGAGAAAGCAAGCCTAAACGGTGACTGGTTAGTGCCGATGCCTAAAGGTCTAGACGCTAAGAAAGTAATGGCGATTGGTACAGCAGGCTTCACAGCAATGCTTTGTGTTCAAGCTATTGTCGATGCTGGCATCAAGCCTGAAGACGGTGAAATCCTAGTTACCGGCGCAAGTGGCGGTGTAGGTAGCGTATCTATCACTCTACTAAACCAACTGGGCTACAAAGTGGCAGCAGTGACTGGCCGTGCTTCTGTAAACGGTGAACTACTTAAATCACTAGGCGCGACACGTATTGTAGAGCGTGCTGAACTAGAAGAACCAGCTAAGCCACTAGAAAAACAACTGTGGGCTGGCGCTATCGATACGGTAGGCAGCAAAGTGCTTGCGAAAGTATTGGCGCAAATTGATTACAACGGTGCGGTTGCGATGTGTGGTCTAGCAGGCGGTTTTGACTTACCAACCACGGTAATGCCATTCATTCTGCGTAACGTTCGCCTACAAGGTGTTGATTCTGTAATGTGCCCTCGTGAAAAACGTATTAAAGCGTGGGAACAACTGGCTGAGCTACTACCAGAATCTTTCTACGCTCAAGCAACCAAAGAAGTGTCTTTAGACGGTGCAATTCAAGCAGCAGAAGACATCACTAACGGTCAAATCACTGGTCGCGTAGTCATTAAACTATAGGCTCTCAAACATAAAGTTATCAAACCTTAAGCAACAGCTTTAGGCTTGGATAACCCAAAACAACAAAGGGCTGATTTTTATCAGCCCTTTTGCGTTTTTGTCATTCGGGTCAAGTGAACTCAGACTCAGATCCGGTTAACCCAAACCGACATCCGCAATCCGTTTTTGAATCAACTCACCACACTCTTCTTTTACCACTCTTCTTAACCATTGTTGTGAAGCAGAAGAATCGCAACGCGAGTGCCAGATCAGTGAGTAATCAAACGGCATAAATTCAAATGGTAATGGCTTAACAACCAAGTCATAACGCTCTGCTACCAAATAAGCCAAATCAGCAGGCACAGTAATCACCAACGGCATTCTATCGACAATCGCCAATGCCGCTTCAAGGTGATAAGCACGCAGTACCATTCTTCTGGGTTGTTGATTAGCTAAAGCGTTGTCCAATAAAGCCTTAACACCATCACTGATCGCAATCATCGCATGTGGGAGTGAAACATAGTCTGCAAGGCTTAAAGGTTGATCGGCTAATGGATGGTTTTTAGATAACAGACACGACACACCAACCGGCCCCAAGACTTCTTGATGAAGTGGTGCAATGCTGCCACTCGGACGACAGATCGCCATATCAACGCGTTCGGTGCTGAGCTGTTTAAACAAATGCTCATGCTGCAACGGAGCAAACTCCAAAGAGATATTGGGTGCTTGTTCATAAATCTTAGGCAACGCATAAGGCAAGATGGTTTGCATCGCATAATCGGTGGTAGCGATCAGAAAACGTTCGCTGCAATAGTAAGGGTCAAAGTCACTCGGACTCAGCAATTGGCGAAAAGACTCCAAAGGCTGATCAATACGCTGACTGATCTCGAGTGCTTTCTTGGTAGGAATAAGGTGCTGACCTTGACGTGTAAACAACGGATCGTTTAGTAATTCTCTTAAACGCCCTAATACTCGACTGGTTGCGGATTGGCTTAAGTTAAGACGAAGCGCGGCCTGGCTTACGCTGCCCTCTTCAATCAATACCTTTAAAGCGACCAATAAATTAAGGTCTCTACGATAGATGTCTTCTAATTCCACGCCACTTACCTAGCTGTATACGATTGCCATTAGTCACTAAGTTGTTTATAGCATGCTTTAGATAAAAAAAATCCCGCAATTACGCGGGGAAGCCCAAGAAAATTTGGGGATAGTGTCGGAATGTTGTCGTATCGGAATTCGCTTGCTGTATTCGGGTTAGTGCTCTTGCTCTTCGGCTATGCCTTGCCAACGGCGCATCTCTACCCAAATACCAATAATCGTTGCTACTATGCCAAAAATAGGCATCAGTGAGGTCTCTGTCGATGAGCGTAGTACTAACGCACAAAAAGAAATAAAACAGAGAACCGAATAAATTGTTAATCTATCTAATCCTGTCAACATCGCCACTCCTTAGCTAGTTGCCTTTGCTTCAAGTTGTTATCAACTTGTTAACTAAGTTATAGGAAATGATTCTGTTTGCCAAGCACTTATTGCATATTTTTTCTGCAGACGTATTATTCACTCGTTAGATAGATATAGAGATACAAACCATGACATTCAAACCTGAACTGGCAACCCATACTTTAGAAGCTGAAGGCCTGCGTTGCCCGGAACCAGTAATGATGGTCAGGAAGACAATTAGAAACATGCAGGATGGCGATGTGTTACTGGTAAAAGCTGACGATCCTTCGACAACTCGAGATATTCCGAGCTTTTGTCGATTCATGGATCACCAGTTGGTAGGCCAAGCAACAGAAACGTTGCCTTACCAGTATTTGATCAGAAAGGGATTGGAGGCGTAACGCCCCACCGACTATCAAGTATCAAAAAAGCCGCTCGTACCTTATGTTCTTAAACAGAACTCAGAGTACGAGCGGCTTTTTGTTTATTCGCTTCTAGATTTGTTTTGCAGATGCTCCAGCTGATGCTGAATTTCTCGGATATCTTTGCGCATCGGAATAATATGCGCGACCCGAATCCAAGCCTCTACCGCAAGTGCAGTCATGATGATGGCACCCGCGACCATTGGCAGCCACATGTCCGTCAACACCATGCCTAACAGTGTAAGTGCAAGACCAAAAGTAAATAGATAACTTTGGCTTTGTGGAGTAATACCCATATAACGCGTCAACATAATCATGCCCTCGTGTTCTTAACTCACAAGATTAAAATATCATGACAAGTATGACAGTTATATGTCCATTCGCTCGATAAACCCCACAATACTGTAAGAGTATGACCTACAACACATTACTCTACTGATTGAGTATAATAAGACTCAAAACACTTACGAGTAAAACGCAGCAGCGATAGCTAAACCCACGAATAGCAAGGCTGTGATCTTACGAATCAGATCAAGAGGCATCTTATCAGCAGACAGCTTACCGATGATCACCACAGGCACATTTGCCAGCAACATACCAATGGTTGTACCCAGAATCACCCACGCTAATGCATCCGCATATTGAGCCCCTAGGATAGAGGTCGCAATTTGGGTTTTATCGCCGATCTCAGCAATAAAGAAAGCGATAAAACTGGCGACAAACGGTCCTCGGTTTGAGATCTGTTCATCGTCATCTAACTTATCGGGAATCAAAATCCAGCCAGCCATCGCAATGAAACTGACCACCAGCACCCACTTTAATACTTCAGGTGAAAGATAATCAGCAACCACGACCCCGAGCCATGCTGCAAGGGCATGATTGGCAATGGTGGCAAAGAAGATAGCTGCGATGATAGGTATCGGCTTGCGATATCGACTGGCTAATAAAAGAGATAGCAACTGAGTCTTATCACCGATCTCGGCTAAGGCGACAGTTGTAATTGAAATTGCTAAAACGCTCACGACATGCTCATTTGGGATGGGGATTATTATATTTAACCAAAGACAAACCTCGCGCCCCATCCCGGTTCACGATGCTTGTCTATGGTCTTGCTAAGCACCACCAAGGTGGTGGTTGCCTCGAACGCCATGATGATTTTGCATCAATTATGTTGACGAACGAACTCATTCAATAGGATATGAATAAGTAAGCTACTCCCCAAAGACCGCGAGATTTTAATAGCCCATGCTTTCAAACACAAGTGTCAAAGTTATCAAAATATCCACTTGTGCCGAAAAACAAACATTAAAGGCAAAAAAATCCACTAAACGACATTTTAGACCACTAATTAAACAAGATTACCCCTACTCGCTTTACGAATATCTCGGTATACTCAGAGGTTATTTTTCTCATTCATTTAAAAGAATCGCGCGAACCTGACTATGCAAAAATACGATATCAAAACCTTCCAGGGAATGATCCTCGCGCTGCAGGATTACTGGGCTCAAAACGGTTGTACCATTGTTCAACCTCTAGATATGGAAGTAGGTGCAGGCACCTCTCACCCAATGACATGTCTACGAGCACTTGGCCCAGAGCCAATGTCTACAGCTTACGTTCAACCTTCTCGTCGTCCGACCGATGGCCGTTACGGTGAAAACCCGAACCGTCTGCAGCACTACTACCAATTCCAAGTAGCGCTAAAACCATCGCCAGACAATATCCAAGAGTTGTACCTAGGCTCCCTAGAGGTTCTTGGTGTTGACCCACTTGTTCACGACATTCGCTTCGTTGAAGATAACTGGGAAAACCCAACACTAGGCGCATGGGGCCTTGGTTGGGAAGTATGGCTAAACGGCATGGAAGTAACTCAGTTTACTTACTTCCAACAGGTTGGCGGCCTTGAGTGTAAGCCAGTAACTGGCGAGATCACTTACGGTATCGAGCGTCTAGCAATGTACATCCAGGAAGTAGATTCTGTTTACGACCTAGTATGGAACGTAGCACCAGACGGTTCTAACGTGACTTACGGTGACATCTTCCACCAAAACGAAGTTGAGCAATCGACGTACAACTTCGAGCACGCAGACGTAGATTTCCTATTCACTTTCTTCGACCAGTGCGAGAAAGAGTGTAAAGAGCTACTTGAGCTTGAGAAGCCACTGCCGCTTCCAGCTTACGAGCGCATTCTAAAAGCAGGTCACGCATTCAACATCCTTGATGCGCGCAAAGCTATCTCTGTAACAGAGCGTCAACGTTACATCCTTCGTATCCGCAACCTGACTAAATCAGTTGCTGAAGCGTACTACGCGTCACGTGAAGCGCTTGGCTTCCCAATGTGTAAGAAGGAAGGTAAATAATCATGGCGAAGAATTTTCTAATTGAACTGGGTACGGAAGAGCTTCCACCAACAGCACTTCGTTCTCTAGCAGAAGCGTTTGCTTCTAACTTTGAAGCAGGTCTTAAAACGGCTGAGCTTTCTCACGAAGGCATCAAGTGGTACGCAGCACCTCGTCGTCTAGCACTTAAAGTAACTGCACTGGCTGAAGGCCAAGCAGACAAAGTGGTTGAGAAACGTGGCCCTGCTGTTTCTGTGGCATTCGATGCTGAAGGCAACGCGACCAAAGCGGCACAAGGTTGGGCTCGTGGTAACGGTATTACTGTTGAGCAAGCTGACCGTCTGAAAACAGACAAAGGCGAGTGGCTTCTTTTCAAACAAGAAGTAGCTGGCAAACCAGTTCAAGAATTGGTGATGGACATTGCTGCGAAAGCACTGGCTGGCCTACCAATTCCTAAAGCAATGCGCTGGGGTAACTCAGACATTCAATTTATCCGTCCAGTAAAAACACTGACAGTACTACTAGGTGATGAGCTTGTTGAAGGCGAAATCCTAGGCGTAGCATCTGCTCGTACTATCCGTGGCCACCGTTTCATGGGCGAACAAGAGTTCACAATCGACTCTGCTGACCAATACCCTGCGATCCTAGAAGAGCGCGGTAAAGTAATGGCAGATTACGAAGCGCGTAAAGCGATCATCCTTGCTGATTCGAAAAAAGCGGCAGCTGCGGTTGGCGGTACAGCTGACCTAGAAGATGACCTTGTTGAAGAAGTAACGTCTCTGGTTGAATGGCCAGTAGTACTGACAGCGAAGTTTGAAGAAGAGTTCCTAAAAGTCCCTTCTGAAGCTTTGGTTTACACCATGAAGGGTGACCAAAAGTACTTCCCTGTTTACGATGACAACAAGAAGCTACTACCGAACTTCATCTTCGTATCGAACATCGAGTCTAAAGAGCCTCGTCACGTTATCGAAGGTAACGAGAAAGTGGTACGCCCACGTCTTGCTGATGCTGAATTCTTCTTCAACACAGACCGTAAGCGCCCGCTTATCGACCGTCTTGCTGAACTAGACCAGGCTATCTTCCAGAAGCAATTGGGTACTATCAAAGACAAAACAGACCGCATCACAGAGCTTGCAGGCTACATTGCTGAGCAAATCGATGCTGACGTTGAAAAGTCTAAACGTGCTGGCCTACTGGCTAAGTGTGACCTAATGACCTCTATGGTATTCGAATTTACGGATACTCAAGGTGTGATGGGCATGCACTACGCGACTCACGACGGTGAAGACGAGCAAGTTGCACTGGCACTTTACGAGCAATACATGCCTCGTTTCGCGGGTGACGATCTACCAAGCACTGGTATCTCTTCAGCAGTAGCAATGGCAGACAAGCTAGACACTATCGTAGGTATCTTCGGTATTGGCCAAGCACCAAAAGGTTCTGACCCATTTGCACTTCGTCGTGCGTCTCTAGGTGTGCTACGTATCATCGTTGAAAACGGCTACAACCTAGACCTAACCGATCTGATCGGCAAAGCGAAAGAGCTACTAGGCGACAAGCTGACTAACAAAAACGTAGAAGCTGACGTTATCGACTTCATGCTAGGTCGTTTCCGCGCATGGTACCAAGATGCTGGTTTCAGCGTTGATATCATCCAAGCGGTACTAGCACGTCGTCCAACTAAGCCTGCTGACTTTGACCAACGTGTTAAAGCTGTTTCTCACTTCCGTGAACTGGAAGCAGCAGAAGCACTAGCAGCAGCGAACAAGCGTGTAGGTAATATCCTTGCGAAATTCGATGGCGAGCTACCAGCTGAACTCGACCTAACGCTTCTTCAAGAAGACGCAGAGAAAGCACTGGCTGAAAACGTTGAAGTAATGACGGAAGCACTAGAACCAGCATTCGCAACAGGTAACTACCAAGAAGCCCTAAGCAAGCTTGCTGATCTACGTGAACCAGTTGATGCATTCTTCGATAACGTAATGGTTATGGCTGATGACGAAGCGCTTAAGAAGAACCGTCTAACGCTACTGAACAACCTACGTAACCTGTTCCTACAGATTGCTGACATCTCTCTACTGCAAAAATAAGCACAAGTGAGACAATTACTCTAAGTCATACTCTGAGTAATTAACGGTAAACACCCAAAGGGAAGCGAAAGCTTCCCTTTTTGTTTTTGTGAACCAAGCATTTGTTTGTAGAGGTCTTATTGATTAACTGAATGAAACAGCACTCAGACTGTAGAGGGCATTGTTTGCTATAACTGACCTGTTTATTCAGGGGAAGGGAACAATGAAAAAAACAGTACTCGCGCTTTCAATACTCGCTCTCAGCGCATGCAGCCAAACCAGTGACAACAACCTATTACTGACAATTGATAACGACACTGTCGTATTCGAATCATCCGGTAAAGGCACCGTGATTGCAGAACAGGAACTCGCGAAAGGTAGCTATACCTTCTCTATCAGCGATACTCAAAATACCTGTGGCACCAACTATGCGCTGGCTGAAGAAAACCGCATCAAATTCAATAAACCCCTTCGCCTAGACGACTGCGCCGAGAAGTCTGAATTAGATATCAAGATCTTTCGCGCTAACACCTATCAGTTTATGCTCAACCCACAAACCAATGAACTGACCGTTCAGATAAAGCCGAAGCAACAACAAGTACAAAGCTTTGCTTGTCCGGTTCCTAGTGACGAACCAACCATCATCGACGTTGCTCAAACCTTTGATGATGGCACCGTGGTTAGAGACGCTCTTTCAGGCAAACAAGTCACAGTAACGAATGGCAGCGTCACCATGCAGCCAGCAGAAAATAGCCAAGGTGTTCTGCTGCTTGAGAAAGTAGAACCAGAAACCAAAGCTGACTTTAGTTGGGATAACGCCACGGTTTACTTCGTAATGACTGACCGTTTCCACAATGGTAATCCTGATAACGACAACAGTTACGGTCGCAGCCAAGATGGACAAGACGAAATCGGCACCTTCCACGGTGGTGACTTGGCAGGCTTAACCGAAAAACTCGATTACATAGAATCACTCGGTGCTAATGCTATCTGGATAACGTCTCCGTTAGAGCAAATCCACGGCTGGGTTGGCGGCGGTGATCGAGGTGACTTCAAACACTACGGCTACCACGGCTACTACCATCAAGATTGGACCAAGCTCGATGACAACATGGGCACCGAAGACGAGCTAAAAACCTTCATCGATACCGCGCATAGCAAAGGCATTCGTGTTGTTTGGGATGTGGTAATGAACCACACCGGCTATGCGACGCTTGCCGACATGCAAGAGTTTGATTTTGGTAAGCTCAACCTAACTGACGAAGAAGCCAAACAAACACTTGGCGAAAACTGGACAGATTGGCAACCTGCCAAAGGTCAGAACTGGCACTACTTCAACAACTACATCTCTTACAGCGACAAAGAAGCGTGGGAAAAGTGGTGGGGCAAAGCTTGGCTACGCAGCGATATCGGCGCCTATGACTCTCCGGGCTACAATAACCTCACCATGTCTTTGGCGCATCTGCCCGATTTCAAAACAGAGTCGACAGAGACAATCGGGCTGCCTAATTTCTATCGCAATAAGTCCACCAGCGCGACCGATGAACTCAAAACACCTCGTAACCATTTAATCACTTGGTTATCGGATTGGGTGCGCGAATATGGTGTCGATGGTTTCAGGGTCGATACCGCTAAACACGTTGAACTCGAAGCATGGGCAGAACTGAAAGAGAGCACCAACCAGGCACTTGCCGAGTGGAAACAGAACAACCCAGACAAGGCCTTGGATGACTTACCCTTCTGGATGACTGGCGAAGTATGGGCACACAGCGTGGTCAAATCAGATTACTTCGCTAACGGATTTGATTCGATCATCAACTTTGAATTCCAGAGTGATATCGCACCAAAGGCGCTCAAGTGCCTATCCGATCTTGATGCTGATTACCTTCGATACGCAGAGAAGATCAACAACGACAGCGAGTTCAACGTACTGAGTTACCTTTCGTCTCACGACACCTCGCTATTCTGGACACAACATGGCAGTGACTTTGCAAAACAAACCAAAGCTGCAAACGCGTTGATGCTGGCTCCCGGTGCGGTACAGATCTATTACGGCGATGAAATCGCTCGTGATTTCGGCCCAACGGGTTCTGATCCAATGCAAGGCACACGCTCAGACATGCCTTGGGATCAAATCACTGGCGAACGTGCAGAGCTGCTAGAACACTGGCAAGCGCTTGGCCAATTCCGCCAACGCCACCCAGCAGTAGCCCAAGGTAAGCACATCATCCGTAACATCAAGGGCTACTATGCGTTCGAACGCCAATACCAAGATGACAAGGTATTAATCGTTTATACCGGAGCGAAGTAAACCTTCATTAACATAAACACCAGAAACTAAAGGGGAAGCTTAGGCTTCTCCTTTTTTATTGTTAAAGGTGCGTTCAATAAGCAAGCTGTTACTCATTAACCAAACTTTATAGAAGTTTTTTACGTGTTAGAGCATTTGGCGCTATGCGTCGCAAAAACATTGCGGTATGTTCAAGGAATACACTGATGGCAGACATAAGGTCTGCCTTAATGACACGTAACAAGCAATCACAATGAATTAGGTAAAATTAGTAATGCAGTTCTCTAAGTTTGGCGAAAAGTTTAATCGATACTCTGGAATCACTCGTTTAATGGATGATTTGAATGATGGCCTGCGCACTCCTGGCGCTATCATGCTCGGTGGTGGCAACCCAGCCGCTATCCCTGCCATGCTCGATTACTTTAACCAAGCCAGTGCCGACATGCTCGCCAGTGGAGAACTCATCGCCGCCCTCGCCAACTACGATGGTCCGCAGGGTAAAGACAGCTTCATCAAATCGTTAGCGGCAATGCTGAAAGAGACCTATGGTTGGGACATCAGCGAGAAGAACATCAGCCTGACTAATGGCAGTCAAAGTGGCTTCTTCTACCTATTCAACCTGCTAGCAGGCCAACAGCCTGACGGTTCGCACAAGAAAATCCTACTGCCGATCGCACCGGAATACATCGGCTACGGCGACGCGGGTATTGATGACGATATCTTTATCTCTTACCACCCAGAGATCGAGCTGCTAGAAAACCGTCAGTTCAAATATCACGTCGATTTTGAACAACTAAAGGTTGATGACTCAGTAGCGGCTATCTGTGCATCTCGTCCAACCAACCCAACGGGTAACGTACTGACCGACGAAGAAGTACGTAAATTGGATAAACTGGCGCGTGAAAACAACATCCCACTGCTGATCGACAATGCTTACGGCCTGCCGTTTCCAAATATCATCTTTGAAGATGTCGAACCGTTCTGGAATGAAAATACGATTCTGTGCATGAGCCTTTCTAAGCTTGGTTTGCCAGGTGTGCGTTGCGGTATCGTGATTGCGAGTGAAGAAGTAACACAAGCATTGACCAACATGAATGGCATCATCAGCTTAGCGCCAAACAGCGTCGGCCCTGCAATTGCCAATCACATGATTGAAAAAGGCGATTTACTGCGCTTAAGCAGCGAGGTGATCAAACCTTTCTATAAAGATAAATCTCTACGTGCAGTTGAACTGTTACAAGACGCTATCGACGACCCTCGCTTCCGTATTCACAAGCCTGAAGGCGCTATCTTCTTATGGCTATGGTTTGATGAGCTGCCGATCACCACAATGGAACTGTACGACCGCCTTAAAGCTCGCGGCGTATTGATTGTTCCGGGTGAATACTTCTTTATCGGCCAAGAAGACGAGTGGGATCATGCTCACCAGTGCTTACGCATGAACTACGTACAAGATGATGAGGCGATGCAGAAAGGCATTGCTATCATTGCTGAAGAAGTGAAAAAGGCTCGCTCAGAGCAGTAATAAGAGCTTTTAGCTTACCGCAGGTCAAATACAAAAAGAGCACCTCATTAGGTGCTCTTTCACTTTTACTTCCCGATATTTTTTAGCTCTAAGGAGCTAACAGTAATTAGCCTTCTAGTAAACTATTACCATTGATAGCAATCTTACGTGGTTGCATCGCTTCTGGGATTTCGCGTTCGAGGTCGATGTGAAGAAGACCATTTTCCATGCTTGCACCTACCACTTTTACGTAGTCAGCCAGTTGGAATTTACGCTCGAAATCGCGCTCTGCGATACCTTGGTATACGAAGGTTTTCTCTGCTTCTGCTTTACGCTCACCTTTCACAATTAGCATGTTCTCTTTCTGAGTCAGATCTAATTGGTCATCAGCAAAACCAGCGACTGCCATAGTAATACGGTAGTTGTTCTCGTCTTTTTGCTCGATGTTGTATGGAGGGTAACCGCCAGAAGAGTTCTTCGATGTATTCGCTTCCATCATATTGAATAGACGATCGAAGCCGATTGCGTTGCGGTAAAGTGGAGTGAAATCTACAGTTCTCATAATGCTATCCTTTTAGTAAGCAATAGTCTTAGCTGCGAATTTTACTTGGATCTAACCTGTGTGTGACCCAGTAAACAGCTAAGAGATTCAATTCGCATTCCTCGGGTTTCACCTCTATTGGCGACAACGCTGGGACATGGCAATGAATCAATTTTTAAGTTGTGTGCTGCCAAAGTTATCCTCTATTAAGCGATACTTCGTTAGCGGTAATGAAGGTTCTGTTTCTTCTCTTGTAGAGCAAGACAGTCATCCTCTTCACAAATAGATATATGGATTGAGCAAAATAGTTTCAAGGGGTTATTTTCAATTATTTTTGCAACTCAATATTTTTCAATATCTTACAAACATAAAAAAGCACCATCCAAAGGATAGTGCTTTTTTATGTTTTTAGTTTTTTGAGACGAAGCTATTTGGCTTTAGTTCAAGGAAGAGGCGCGGAGCATACGAATGTATGTGAGCACCTCTGACACAGAAATTAAGCCAAAGAGCGAAGTATCAAAGAGACTAAACGTCTAGGTTTGCTACTTTCAGTGCATTCTCTTCGATGAAGTTACGACGAGGTTCAACTTGGTCACCCATTAGCGTCGTAAACAACAAATCAGCACCAACAGCGTCTTCAATTGTTACTTGCATCATACGGCGAGTTTCAGGATCCATCGTGGTTTCCCAAAGTTGATCAGGGTTCATCTCACCTAGACCTTTGTATCGCTGTAGGCTTAGACCACGACGAGACTCTTTCACTAACCAGTTCAGAGCATCAACGAAGCTAGAAACTTCTTGAGTACGCTCACCACGCTTAATGTAAGCGCCTTCTTCAATCAAGCCATCAAGAGCTTCAGAAAGATCCGCTAGCTTACCAAACTCTTTAGAGTTAATAAGATCGATGCTTAGTAGGTGTTCATGAGTCACACCATGAGTACGAACCACAATCTTAGGAACGCTTAAGCCTAGCTCTTCGTGTTTTTCAACTTCAAGGCTGTATTGGCTTGCACCTACTTCTTTCGCGTTTAGCTGTTCAACAAGCTGCTTACCCCAAGCTTCAACTGCCGCGTCATCATGACACTGCTCGGCCGTTAGACGAGGAACGTAAATCAGTTCGTGAACCAATGCGCGTGGGTAACGGCGGCTCATACGATCAACAAGCTTGATGCCTGCATTGTATTGCTGAACAAGCTTCTCTAAACCTTCACCTGCAAATGCTGGCGCTTCAGGGTTTACGTGCAGTTCTGCGTTGTCTAAAGCCAAAGATACTTGATACTGGTTCATCGCATCTTCATCTTTAATGTACTGCTCTTGCTTACCTTTCTTCACTTTGTAAAGTGGCGGTTGAGCAATGTAGATGTAGCCACGTTCAATCAGCTCTGGCATTTGACGGTAGAAGAACGTCAGTAGCAGGGTACGGATGTGAGAACCATCGACATCGGCATCGGTCATGATGATGATGTTGTGGTAACGCAGTTTATCTGGGTTGTATTCGTCACGACCAATACCACAACCAAGAGCGGTGATTAGCGTTGCTACTTCTTGAGAAGACAGCATTTTATCGAAACGTGCTTTCTCTACGTTAAGGATTTTACCTTTCAGCGGTAGGATTGCTTGGTTCTTACGGTTACGCCCCTGCTTAGCTGAACCGCCAGCAGAGTCTCCTTCCACAATATATAGTTCAGACAGTGCAGGATCTTTTTCCTGACAGTCAGCAAGCTTACCAGGAAGACCCGCTAAATCTAATGCGCCTTTACGACGAGTCATTTCACGAGCTTTACGCGCTGCATCACGAGCACGTGCTGCATCAATAATTTTAGAACAAACTGTTTTCGCTTCACCTGGGTTCTCAATAAGGAACTCAGACAACTTCTCACCCATTGTAGATTCAACGGCAGACTTCACTTCTGAAGAAACCAGCTTATCTTTAGTTTGGCTTGAGAACTTAGGATCAGGCACTTTAACAGAAACAATCGCCGTCAGACCTTCACGAGCATCATCACCAGAGGTCGCAGTCTTCGCTTTCTTAGAGAAGCCTTCCTTGTCCATGAAGCTGTTCAGAGTACGCGTTAGCGCCGCACGGAAACCTGCTAAGTGAGCACCACCATCGCGTTGAGGGATGTTGTTGGTGAAACAGTAGATGTTTTCTTGGTAGCCGTCATTCCACTGCATCGCAACTTCAACGGTAATACCGTCTTCGCGCTCAGAGTTAAAGTGGAAGATTTTTTGGATGATTGGCGTTTTGTTAGTATTAAGGTGTTCAACAAACGCTTGGATACCGCCTTCGTATTCGAAGTGATCCATTTTGTCTTCTTCGCGCTCGTCAATTAGCTTAATTGATACACCTGAGTTCAAGAATGATAGCTCACGTAGACGCTTAGCTAAAATGTCGTAATGGAACTCGATGTTAGTGAAGGTTTCTTCACTCGGCCAGAAACGAATCTCTGTACCTGTTTTATCCGTGTCACCGATAACCGCTAGTGGCGCTTGAGGCTCACCGTGGCTGTAGGTTTGAGTGTGGATTTTGCCACCGCGGTGGATAGTAAGAGTAACTTGCTTAGAAAGTGCGTTAACTACTGAAACACCAACACCGTGCAGACCACCAGATACCTTGTACGAGTTATCATCGAACTTACCACCAGCGTGAAGAACCGTCATGATTACTTCGGCTGCAGATACGTTTTCTTCTGGGTGCAATTCTGTTGGAATACCACGGCCGTCATCGCTCACAGACACAGAACTATCTTCATGGATAGTTACAATGATGTCATTACAGTGACCAGCTAGCGCTTCATCAATAGAGTTATCTACCACCTCAAAAACCATGTGGTGCAGACCGGTACCATCATCCGTGTCGCCAATGTACATTCCAGGACGCTTACGTACCGCATCCAGACCCTTCAGTACTTTAATACTCGATGAATCGTAATTATCTGACATAGTTACTCTCTGACTAATTATCCTTGCTCTATTTTGCCATGTTCCACATGAAACATCCTGCTATTTTCGTCATGCATATCTGCAATCTGATCAGCGGTAATAGAGCTTACAAAAACTTGAGCCTGGGTCGCCTTTAAACACTCAGCAAGACGTGCTCGGCGTTGGCTATCTAATTCGGAAGCGAAGTCATCTATCAAATAGATGCACTGCTTACCTGTCATTTGAGTGAGGTGTTGCCCTTGTGCTACTCGTAGCGCGCACACCATCAACTTCAATTGACCTCGTGACAAGACATCTTCCACTGGAGTGCCGTTCACTTTTATCTTCAGATCCGCTTTGTTTGGCCCACTAAAGGTGTAACCAAGCTGCTGATCCCTTTCAAAATTCTTTTCTAATATATCGGCGTACGGGGTGTCTTTGTCCCAGCCACGATAGTAGTTAATCTTTATCTCAAACTCAGGAAGGAAGGTCGCACAGATTTCTTCGGCGACTTCTTTGAGCTGATCAACGTAGGTGGCACGCCACTGACTGATGCTTTCTGCTAAACGGGCCAATTCTTGGTCCCAATAGCTCAGCTCTCGATAGTGCGTTGCCGTTTTCAATAAGGCGTTTCGCTGCTTATTGAGGCGCTTTACCCTGCCCCACGCATCATAAAAGCCCGACTCACTGTGGAAGACTCCCCAATCAATGAATGCTCGGCGATGCTTAGGTCCATCGGTTAGTAAATCAAACCCTTCAGGGTGAATCAACTGCAAAGGTAAGACTTGAGCTAACTGAGCCAACTTTTGCCCAGTTTGACCGCTTATTTTAACCTCTGTCGTGCCATCGCGCTGCTTATTAATGCCAATTGGCAGCTCAAATTGATCCGAGGTCATAAAACGGCCATGTACAAACAGCTCACTACACTCGTTTTGTATGATACGACCGGTAAGTGAACTCTTGAATGAGCGACCATGTCCGAGCAGATACACAGCTTCAAGGACACTGGTTTTGCCGCTTCCGTTAGCCCCTATAAGAAAGTTAAAGCCTGATGACGGTTGAATGTCACAGGCTTCAATATTTCTAAACTGCTTAACGATTAAGCGCGATAAAGGCATAACGTCTTCATATTAATCTTCAATCACGACTCGGTAGGTCAACATAGGGCTGCTTATAAGCGAATTGGCATAACAACGTACATCGCGCTGTCATCTTGTGCGTTCTCGATAAGAGCACTCGCATTGGCGTCTGACATTGAGATGCGAACCTGTTCACAACGCAGTGTGTTCAGAACATCCAATACGTAGCTTACGTTGAAGCCAATCTCTAGCGCGTCACCGTCGAAGTTAACATCGAGTACTTCTTCTGCTTCTTCTTGCTCTGGGTTGTTCGCGGTAATGCGCATCTCGCTATCCGCAAGGTTAACGCGAACACCACGGAATTTTTCATTCGATAGAATCGCAGCACGAGAAAATGCTGAACGTAATTCATCACAGCCAGCTTCAAGTGTCTTGGTGGTATTTTGCGGCATTACGCGGCGATAATCAGGGAAACGACCATCAACCAGCTTAGAAGTGAAGACATAGTTGTTCACTTCAGCTCGCACGTTAGAGTTACCAATTTGCAGTGTTACTGGCTGTTCAGGTGCATCCAATAGCTTCACTAACTCTTGAACACCTTTACGAGGAACAATGATCTGCTTCTGAGCAAAATCCGCACCCAGTTGTGCTTGAGATACTGCCATACGGTGACCATCGGTCGCTACGCTGCGCAGGATAGAGCCTTCAATCTCAAACAACATACCGTTGAGGTAGTAACGAACATCTTGGTTCGCCATTGAGAATTGTGTTTTCTCGATAAGACCGCGAAGTTCAGCTTGTGTCACTGACACTTCAACTTCACTGCTCCAGTCTTCAATATTTGGAAAATCTGCCGCAGGTAATGTTGCTAAAGAGAAGCGGCTACGACCAGAGCGAACCTGAATACGGTCACCATCCAATACCACCGTGATCACTGAGTTATCTGGCAATCCACGGCAGATATCTAGGAATTTACGTGAAGGTACGGTAATGCTACCCGCTTCGAAATCACCTTCAAGCGTTACACGGCTGATCAGTTCAACTTCTAGATCCGTCGCTGTCATCGACAACACGTTATCTTCTACTTTAATCAGTAGGTTTCCTAGAATTGGAAGCGTTGGCCTGCCACCGAGTGCGCCAGATACTTGTTGTAATGGCTTAATCAGGTGACTACGTTCAATGGTAAATTTCATATCTTGCTCTTACGGTCTAAATGGCACTGCGTAATAGTACGTGGCCAAGATTCTGCTTATTAAGGTTAAGAATACTGTGTATTAAGAAGAAAGGGTACGAATCAAGTTCGAATAATCTTCTTTAATGTCGTGGCTCTCTTCACGCAGCTGAGCAATCTTACGACAAGCATGCAGTACCGTCGTGTGGTCACGACCACCGAATGCATCGCCAATCTCAGGCAAGCTGTGGTTTGTTAGCTCTTTCGCCAGTGCCATCGCCAATTGACGTGGACGAGCAACAGAACGAGAACGACGCTTAGACAATAGATCAGCGACTTTGATTTTGTAGTACTCGGCAACTGTCTTTTGAATGTTATCAATAGTGACCAGTTTTTCTTGCAGTGCAAGTAGGTCACGCAGTGCTTCACGCACGAAGTCGATCGTGATCGGGCGGCCAGTGAAGTTTGCATTCGCAATAACACGGTTCAATGCGCCTTCCAGTTCACGAACGTTAGAGCGTAGACGCTTGGCAATAAAGAACGCCACTTCATCCGCAAGGTGAATTTGGTGGTCTTCGGCTTTCTTCATCAAGATCGCAACACGTGTCTCAAGCTCTGGTGGCTCAATCGCTACCGTCAAACCCCAGCCGAAACGAGATTTAAGACGATCTTCTACCCCGTTGATCTCTTTTGGATAACGGTCAGACGTTAGGATGATCTGTTGATTGCCTTCAAGCAGCGCGTTAAAGGTATGGAAGAACTCTTCTTGAGAACGCTCTTTATTAGCAAAGAATTGGATGTCATCGATAAGCAATGCATCAACACTACGGTAGTAGCGCTTAAATTCTTCGATCGCGTTGTTTTGCAGAGCCTTTACCATATCCTGAACAAAACGCTCTGAGTGCATGTAAACCACTTTCGCATTCGGCTTATTATCAACAATGGCGTTACCCACCGCATGCAACAAGTGCGTTTTACCTAAACCAGTGCCGCCGTATAGGAACAACGGGTTGTAGGCTGTACCTGGGTTATCAGAAACCTGACGTGCCGCAGCCAAACCGAGTTGGTTCGACTTACCTTCAACAAAGTTATTGAACTTATGTTTTGGGTTCACGTTTGAGCGGTGATTCAAGTCAACCGCGACAGGCTCTTCATCACGCCAGATATTATGGACAGGTTTGCGAGCTTGTAATTGCGCAGGTGCTGATGACTCAGCGGCCACATCAGCTGCAGTGCGAGTCTGAGTTGGTGTCGGTGTCGCAGGCTTTGGTGCAATCACACGCTTGCTTCCCACTTCAAAATGAAGATGTGGGATATCGTTACCGCAATATTCTTGCAGCAGACGGTTAATGCTATTTAGATACTTATCACGAACCCAATCGAGTACGAAACGGTTCGGTGCAAATAGAGTTAGAGTATTGTCATTGAGTTCCGCTTGTAACGGACGAACCCACATACTGAATTCTGTAGCTGGTAACTCTTCTTGAAGCTGTTGCAAACACTGCAACCAAAGCGAAGATGACACGGTGCCCTCACTCTATTTAAAGTAATATGAAATGACCGCTAATTTTACCTGTTGATAAGTCAGATCACCAGCAATTGATCACAGATCCAGTGAATAAGATCCAAGTTATTCACAATAAATTTGTAATTTATCGGTGGATCCACACATCTTGCCCCTAATTTACTCACACAATGATCCACTTATGCCCGGATCCTTGCTAGTTATCCCCAAATCGGGAATTCAATCTGGTTATGGTTAATAACATCTGGTTATTTATTCTAGTGAGCATTTTCCCAGTAACATCCAAACCCATAAATATAAGGAGTTACCAAATGAATAACTGGATTAAGGCTGCAATTGCGGCTATCGCACTCTCTGCTGCTACTGTTCAAGCTGCGACTGAAGTTAAAGTCGGCATGTCTGGTCGCTATTTCCCGTTTACGTTCGTTAAACAAGACCAGCTACAGGGTTTTGAAGTGGATTTATGGGATGAGATCGGTAAGCGTAACGATTACAAGGTTGAATACGTAACGGCAAACTTCTCTGGTCTGTTTGGTCTTCTTGAAACGGGTCGCATCGATACCATTTCAAACCAAATTACAATGACGGATGCACGTAAAGCGAAATACCTATTCGCAGACCCATACGTAGTAGACGGCGCACAAATTACCGTTCGTAAAGGTAATGACAGCATTAAAGGCATCGAAGACCTTGATGGCAAGACGGTTGCGGTAAACCTAGGCTCAAACTTTGAACAACTGCTTCGCAGCTACGACAAAGATGGCAAGATCAATGTAAAAACCTACGATACAGGTATTGAACATGACGTGGCACTGGGTCGTGCCGATGCATTCGTAATGGATCGCCTATCAGCACTAGAGCTTATCAAGAAGACTGGTCTACCATTACAACTAGCAGGTCAGCCATTCGAAACAATTGAAAACGCTTGGCCTTTCGTCGACAACGATAACGGCAAAAAACTGCAAGCAGAAGTAAATGAAGCATTAGCAGCAATGCGCGCAGATGGTACGCTAGAAAGTATCTCTCAGAAATGGTTTGGTGCGGACATTACTCAGAAGTAATTACTCACTTTCTCCATTCAAGGCCCACTGCTTTATACAGCGGTGGGCTTTTTGCTTTTGTGCACTGATTAAAAAACCTGATACAACAGTACTTACATATAGAACAACACTGCCAATAAAAATACGAGATAGATTATGGGATTTGACTTTAATTACATGCTAGAGCTGTTGCCAATACTACTGAAGTATTTAGGCACCACGATGGAGATGGCGACCTGGGGCTTGTTCTTTGCTCTGATCCTGTCTCTGATACTGGCGAATATTCGTGTATTCAAAATCCCAGTGCTCGACCAACTGAGCCAGCTGTACATTAGCTTCTTCCGAGGCACACCACTGTTGGTGCAGCTGTTCCTCCTTTATTACGGCTTACCACAAGTCTTCCCGTGGATGGTTGGGTTGGATGCCTTCAGCGCCGCTGTGATTGGCTTAACCCTGCACTTTGCCGCGTATATGGCAGAAAGTATTCGTGCCGCGATTATCGGTATTGATCGCAGCCAGATGGAAGCCAGCCTTTCGGTCGGTATGACAACCAGCCAAGCGATGCGCCGAGTGATCTTACCGCAAGCAACTCGCGTGGCACTGCCGTCGTTGATGAACTACTTCATCGATATGATCAAGTCGACTTCACTTGCCTTCACCCTAGGTGTCGCCGAAATCATGGCTAAAGCTCAGATGGAGGCTTCTTCAAGTTTCCGCTTCTTCGAGGCTTTCTTAGCAGTCGCACTGATTTACTGGGGCGTGGTGGTTATCCTCACTCGTATTCAAATTTGGGCCGAAGTGAAACTGAATAAGGCGTATGTACGATGATCAAATTACAAAATATCCACAAGCAGTTTGGTGACACCGAAGTTTTGAAAGGGATCGACCTAGAAATCATACAAGGTGAGATAATTGTCATCATAGGTTCAAGTGGTACGGGTAAATCTACCCTACTGCGTTGTGTGAATTTTCTAGAGCAAGCCGATCAAGGCACGATTTCGATTGATGATATCAAGGTTGATACTCAGAAACACACTAAGGCAGAGGTGCTTGCACTGCGTCGTAAGACCGGTTTTGTGTTCCAAAACTATGCACTGTTCGCTCACCAAACCGCGAGACAGAATATTGCTGAAGGTTTAATTACCGTTCGTGGTTGGAAAAAACAGCAAGCCCATGAAAAAGCACAACAAATACTTGATGATATTGGCTTAGGTGACAAAGGTGATAGCTACCCAGCCGCGCTCTCTGGTGGCCAGCAACAACGGGTGGGTATTGGCCGTGCAATGGCACTACAACCCGAGCTTTTACTGTTTGATGAGCCGACTTCAGCGCTCGATCCTGAGTGGGTTGGCGAAGTGCTTAACCTAATGAAAAAACTGGCAAATCAGCATCAAACCATGCTGGTGGTTACCCATGAAATGCAGTTCGCGAGAGAGGTCGCAGACCGAGTGATCTTCATGGCTGACGGTCATATTATCGAGCAGGGATCTCCACAGGATATTTTTGGTAATCCACAGGATCCTAAATTAAAAAAATTCTTAAATAAGGTTGGGATCGACTAAGGATCCTTGTGATTTTAGTTATTCTACGTATAATCCCCCGACCGGAATTTTAGTTAACCCAATCATTGACACTTTTTGTGACAGTGATTACAATTCCGCCTCTTTGTTGAGAGGCGTCGGTTTTCCTTTCTTATATAAAGAAGAGAAAAAATGCCCACGCCGGGTTTAACAAAAACCTAAAACTACTGATCAGTAAGGTAATTACAATGAAACGCACTTTTCAACCTACAGTTCTAAAGCGTAAGCGTACTCACGGTTTCCGTGCTCGCATGGCTACTAAGAACGGTCGCGCAACAATCAATGCACGTCGTGCAAAAGGCCGTAAGCGTCTTTCTAAGTAATCTTTGATTATTTTGAATAAGCTAGCCTTCGGTCGGGAGTTACGCTTGTTAACTCCCGAACATTATCAAAATGTCTTCAAGCAAGCTCATCGAGCTGGCTCCCCTCATTTCACCATCATTGCCCGAAATAACTCTCTTTCAAATCCTCGTCTTGGATTAGCCGTTCCGAAAAAGCAGATTAAAACCGCCGTGGGTCGTAACCGATTCAAGCGTCTTACTCGTGAAAGCTTTCGTAACACTCAACACAAACTTCCTAACAAAGATTTTGTTGTAATCGCTAAGAAGAGCGCGCAAGATTTAAGCAATGAAGAAATGTTCAAGCTACTCGACAAATTATGGCTTCGCCTGTCTCGCCCTTCGCGTGGATAGCGCTAATACCCATCTATTTTTATAGATGGTTTATTAGTCCACTCATCGGCCCACGCTGCCGATTTACTCCAACCTGCTCTTTATATGCGATAGAAGCGTTGAAAGCTCACGGTTTTGTAAAAGGGTGTTGGTTATCAGGCAAACGTCTATTAAAATGCCATCCTTTGAACGAAGGGGGCTTTGACCCCGTTCCACCAGTCCAAAAACAAGACAGAGATAAATAACGATGGATTCTCAACGTAATATCCTGTTAATCGCATTGGCTTTGGTTTCTTTCCTACTGTTCCAACAATGGAACGTAGCTCAGAATCCAGCACCACAAGCGGTTGAGCAGGCACAATCTGGCAGCACCCTACCAGCGCCATCTTATGCAGATGATCTAGACCCGGCTCCTGGTCAAGTTGCTTCTTCTGCTAAAACTATCACAGTAACAACTGATGTACTGACTCTGTCAATTGATACGGTTGGTGGTGATGTCGTTAAAGCAAACCTAAACGATTACTCTGCTGAGTTCGATTCTGAAGATACGTTTGTTCTTCTTAAAAACGAACCAGGTCACCAATTTATCGCACAAAGCGGTCTAGTGGGTCCTCAAGGTATCGATTTAAGCAGCACAAACCGCCCAAGCTACACAGTTTCAGCAGACAGCTTCACGCTTGCTGATGGTCAGGATGAACTACGCATCCCGATGACTTACCAAGCGAACGGCCTTGATTACACGAAAACATTCATCCTTAAGCGTGGCAGCTACGCAATGGATGTTGAATACGATGTAGTCAACAACTCTGGTAACAACGCGACATTCGGCATGTACGCTCACCTGCGTCAGAACGTAATGGATGACGGCGGTAGCCTAACAATGCCAACTTACCGTGGTGGTGCTTACTCTACGGAAGATACGCGTTACAAAAAATACAGCTTCGACGACATGCAAGATCGCAACCTGTCTCTTAACCTAGCAAACGGTCAAGGTTGGGCAGCGATGATTCAGCACTACTTTGCAAGTGCATGGATCCCACGCGACGAAGCAGGCAGCAACCTTTACACTCGTGTAATTGGTAACCTTGGCGACATCGGTGTTCGCATGCCGAACAAAACCATCGCTACTGGCGACGAAGCAAACTTCAAAGCAACGCTTTGGGTTGGTCCTAAACTTCAAGACCAAATGGCTGCTGTTGCACCTAACCTAGACCTAGTAGTTGACTACGGTTGGTTATGGTTCATTGCTAAACCACTTCATACTCTGCTTTCGTTCATTCAAGGCATCGTTGTGAACTGGGGTCTGGCAATCATCTGTCTAACTTTCATCGTTCGTGGTGCTATGTACCCACTAACGAAAGCTCAGTACACGTCTATGGCGAAAATGCGTATGCTTCAGCCTAAGCTGACTGCAATGCGTGAGCGTATCGGCGACGACCGTCAACGCATGAGCCAAGAAATGATGGAGCTTTACAAGAAAGAGAAAGTAAACCCACTAGGTGGCTGTTTACCTATCCTTCTGCAAATGCCTATATTCATTTCGCTATACTGGGCACTAATGGAGTCTGTTGAACTGCGTCACTCACCGTTCTTCGGTTGGATTACTGACCTTTCAGCACAAGACCCATACTACATCTTGCCACTTCTGATGGGTGCTTCAATGTTCCTAATCCAGAAGATGAGCCCGACAACTGTAACGGATCCAATGCAGCAGAAGATCATGACCTTTATGCCGGTTATGTTCACATTCTTCTTCCTGTTCTTCCCTTCAGGTCTGGTTCTATACTGGCTAGTATCGAACATCGTAACTCTGATTCAGCAAACGCTTATCTACCGCGCGCTGGAAAAGAAAGGCTTACATTCTAAGTAAGTTCGATAATAGAAAGAGACAAAGAAAGGCGACCAAAAGGTCGCCTTTTTGTTTTTAGCTGATTACAATTCAGCTAATTGATTAATCGTGAGCGCCCCTTTTTGGCTTTCACATGCTAGCAGGCACAACTATGACTACAGATACGATTGTTGCTCAAGCGACTGCACCCGGCCGTGGCGGCGTCGGTATTATTCGCGTTTCAGGCCCACAAGCAGCCCAAGTTGCGCTTGAAGTTACCGGCAAAGTACTGAAACCACGTTACGCTGAGTACACCCCTTTTAAATCTCACGATGGTTTAGAGCTAGACCAAGGCATCGCGCTTTACTTTCCTAACCCGCACTCGTTTACCGGTGAAGACGTTTTAGAGCTGCAAGGCCACGGTGGTCCTGTGGTAATGGATATGCTCATCAAGCGCATCCTCGCTATTCCTGGGCTACGCGCAGCACGCCCAGGTGAGTTCTCGGAGCGTGCCTTCTTGAACGACAAGATGGATTTAACCCAAGCAGAAGCGATTGCTGACCTCATTGATGCCAGTTCAGAAGAAGCGGCGAAATCAGCTCTGCAATCGTTGCAAGGTGAGTTCTCGAAACGCATTAATACGCTGGTGGACTCTCTGATTCACTTACGCATCTATGTTGAAGCCGCTATCGACTTCCCAGAAGAAGAGATTGATTTCCTTGCTGACGGTAAAGTAAGTGCTGACTTACAAGCTATCATCGACAACCTCGAAGCGGTTCGCCAAGAAGCCAATCAAGGTGCCATCATGCGTGAAGGTATGAAGGTGGTGATTGCAGGTCGTCCTAATGCCGGTAAGTCGAGCTTACTGAATGCATTATCGGGTAAAGACTCCGCGATTGTGACTGATATTGCAGGTACAACCCGTGATGTACTTCGTGAACATATCCATATTGATGGTATGCCACTGCACATTATTGATACCGCAGGCCTGCGTGAAGCCTCGGATGAAGTCGAAAAAATCGGTATTGAACGCGCTTGGGAAGAAATTGCTCAAGCCGATCGCGTTTTATTTATGGTCGATGGCACCACTACCGATGCAACCGACCCGAAAGATATCTGGCCAGATTTCGTTGATCGTCTGCCGAATAACATCGGAATGACCGTGATTCGTAACAAAGCCGATCAAACCGGTGAAGATCTCGGGATTTGCCATGTTAATGATCCAACTCTGATTCGACTATCAGCAAAGACGGGACAAGGCGTTGATGCACTACGTAATCACTTAAAAGATTGCATGGGCTTTGCTGGTGGCAATGAAGGTGGCTTCATGGCACGTCGTCGCCACTTAGATGCCCTAGAACGCGCATCTGAGCATCTAGATATTGGCCAGCAACAGCTCGAAGGCTATATGGCAGGGGAAATCTTGGCAGAAGAACTGCGTATAACGCAGCAACACCTTAACGAGATTACTGGTGAATTCAGTTCCGATGACCTACTCGGCCGTATCTTCACCTCTTTCTGTATTGGTAAATAACCTTTAAAGGCCGGCTCATGCTGGCCTTTTTCTTTAGTAAGGACAGCTTAATGATCCACATTATTACAGGCAGCACCTTAGGTGGTGCAGAGTACGTTGGCGATCACCTTAATGATCTTCTTGAAGAGCAAGGCCACGAGATCACCCTTCATAATCAGCCTGAATTCGATGATATTCCCCAACAAGGCTTTTGGTTGCTGGTGACTTCAACTCATGGTGCGGGTGAATTTCCAGATAATATTAAGCCGTTTATCGACGCATTGACCCAGCAATCTCCAGATTTAAGCCCGGTTCGCTTTGCTGTCGTGGCGCTTGGTGATTCGAGTTACGATACCTTCTGTTTGGCGGGAAAATCAGTCCACAGCCAGATGAAAGAGCTCGGTGCTCAGCCTATTTCTGACTGTTTTACCATCGATGTATTGGAAACTCCGGTACCAGAAGACGCAGCAGAAGCTTGGTTCAACGATCATAGCGACCAGTTTTAACCTCTCTCCTCTCTCAAAAAGCGGCTTATGCCGCTTTTTTTGTCTCTGAACATCGTGATTGTGAATAACTTTTTTTTAAAAACATCGAAAATTAGCGATCTATTTTCAATTTCTGCTGTGGATAAGATCATACATATACGGTGATTAACCTATAGTTATCCAAATAACAAGTTTTAGGCTAATTTCCTCCTGTGAATAAGTAGCCATTTTGATCCCAGCTAATCCTCATCCTGATCAAAGTTAGATCACATCGTTTGATCCAAAAAAGATCCATGATCTCGTTGATCATTTCCGACTTATCCACAGATACCCTCGATCCTAATAATAGATCTAATAAAAGATCTCCTTAAAGATCTTATTTATATTAATTAAAAACAGCTTTTTCGAAAAATCCCAAAAACGTTTTCTCAGGCTATGAAAACAGGTAGAATATCGCTCCTTTTTATCAATCTAGAAAACGTTTGAATACCTGAGGTCGGTTCATGCTTTATCACGAAAAATTTGACGTCATCGTTGTTGGTGGTGGCCATGCAGGAACGGAAGCCGCACTCGCATCTGCACGTACTGGTCAAAGTACGTTATTACTTACTCATAATATCGATACACTAGGACAAATGTCTTGTAACCCAGCCATTGGCGGGATCGGTAAGGGCCACTTGGTAAAAGAGGTCGATGCAATGGGTGGATTAATGGCGCAAGCTATTGATCATGCAGGTATTCAGTTCAGAACATTGAACGCATCAAAAGGCCCTGCGGTTCGTGCTACTCGTGCACAAGCTGACCGCGCACTGTACAAAGCCTTTGTTCGTAACGTTCTTGAAAACACGCCAAACCTGACTTTGTTCCAACAGTCGGTTGATGACTTGATCGTTGAACAGGATCAAGTGGTAGGTGTGGTAACGCAGATGGGCCTTAAGTTCCGCGCAAGCGCTGTGGTTCTGACTGTGGGCACATTCCTAGGCGGCAAGATCCATATTGGTATGGAAAGTTCTTCAGGTGGCCGTGCTGGTGATCCACCATCGATCGCACTGGCTGACCGTCTTCGTGATCTTCCATTCCGAGTTGATCGCCTGAAAACAGGTACTCCTCCTCGTATCGATGCGCGTAGCGTTGATTTTTCTGAGCTTGAGGTTCAGCACGGTGATAACCCGACGCCTGTTTTCTCGTTCATGGGCAGCCGAGCTCAACAACCTCGTCAAATTCCATGTTACATCACGCATACCAATGAAAATACGCATGACGTAATTCGTGCCAACCTTGATCGCAGCCCTATGTACGCGGGTGTGATTGAAGGCATTGGCCCTCGTTACTGCCCTTCGATTGAAGACAAAGTAATGCGTTTTGCTGACAAGAACAGTCACCAAATTTTTATTGAGCCAGAAGGTCTAACGACTCACGAGCTATACCCGAATGGTATCTCTACCAGTCTGCCGTTTGATGTACAGGTTCAAATTGTTCGTTCGATGAAGGGCTTTGAAAATGCTCATATCGTTCGCCCTGGCTATGCGATTGAGTACGATTTCTTTGATCCTCGCGACCTTAAGCTGACTTACGAAACTAAGTTTATCAAAGGTCTATTCTTTGCGGGTCAAATCAACGGTACCACTGGCTATGAAGAAGCGGCTGCACAAGGCTTGATGGCCGGTCTGAATGCAAGTTTGTTTACTCAAGGCAAAGAAGGCTGGAGTCCACGTCGTGACCAAGCTTACATGGGCGTGCTTATCGACGACCTATCTACCATGGGTACCAAAGAACCTTACCGCATGTTTACGTCTCGCGCGGAATACCGTCTGCTGCTTCGTGAAGACAACGCCGATATCCGCTTGACTGAAAAGTCGCGTGAACTTGGCCTTGTTGATGACGCTCGTTGGGCTCGTTTCAACGAGAAGATGGAAAACATGGAGAAGGAGCGTCAACGTCTGAAAGAGACTTGGATTAATCCAAAATCTGAAGATATTGATCAACTGAACCAAATTCTGAAAACACCAATGTCTCGTGAAGCGAGCGGTGAAGATCTTCTTCGTCGCCCTGAAATGACTTATTCACAGTTAACCGCATTGGATCGTTTTGGTCCTGCACTGGAAGATCAACAAGCGTCTGAGCAAGTTGAGATCCAAGTGAAGTACGATGGTTACATTCAGCGTCAACAAGACGAAATTGAAAAATCACTGCGTCATGAAAACACCAAGCTGCCTGCTGATATCGATTACAGCAAGGTAAAAGGACTTTCTAACGAAGTGGTTCTTAAACTAACGACAGCTAAGCCTGACTCAATTGGTATTGCTTCGCGAATTTCAGGTATCACACCTGCAGCAATCTCAATTCTGTTGGTTTACTTGAAAAAACACGGCCTGTTGAAAAAAGGTGAGGAAGCATAATGAGCGCATTACGCGAAAAACTGGATCACCTTATTGGCCAGACTGAACTTGAAGTATCTGAAAAACAACGTGGCCAGTTGGTTGGCTACGTTGAGTTACTGAACAAGTGGAACAAAGCTTATAACCTAACATCAGTTCGTGACCCACAAGAAATGATGGTGAAACATATCTTAGATAGCATCATTGTTAGCACTCACTTACAAGGTAAGCGCTTTATCGATGTGGGTACGGGACCTGGTCTTCCTGGGATTCCGCTCTCAATCATGAATCCAGACTGCGAGTTTTACTTGCTAGACAGCCTAGGTAAGCGTATTCGTTTTATCAAACAGGTGATTCATGAGCTGGGTATCGACAACGTGGTACCGGTTCAAAGTCGCGTTGAAGAATTTCAACCAGAAGAAAAGTTTGATGCAGTGCTCAGTCGTGCATTTGCGTCAATGACAGACATGGTAGAGTGGTGTCACCATTTACCTAAAGAGCAATCCGGTGTATTTTTGGCTCTTAAGGGACAACATCCTAGAGACGAAATCGACCTGTTACCTGAATGGTGTTCAGTGACAGACATTAAAGCTTTGCAAGTGCCAGAGCTTGATGGAGAGCGTCATCTAGTTACTTTATCGCGTCAGGGATAATCAGCGAGGCCATAGTGGGTAGAATCGTAGCAATTGCCAACCAGAAGGGTGGCGTAGGAAAAACAACAACTTGCATTAATTTAGCAGCATCAATGGCGGCAACAAAACGCAAGATATTGGTTGTTGACCTCGATCCTCAAGGTAATGCCACTATGGCGAGCGGTGTCGACAAGTATCAAGTTGAAGCAACAGCTTACGATTTGTTGGTTGAAGACACCCCATTTGATGAGGTGGTTTGCCGGAGTACATCTGGCAATTATGACCTCATCGCCGCGAACGGTGATGTTACTGCGGCAGAAATCAAGCTGATGGAAGTGTTTGCTCGTGAAGTTCGTTTAAAAAATGCACTCGAACCCATTCGCAATAACTATGATTTCATCTTTATTGATTGCCCGCCCTCATTAAACCTTCTTACAATCAACGCGATGGCTGCGGCCGACTCCGTATTGGTTCCTATGCAATGTGAATACTTTGCTTTGGAAGGTTTGACTGCATTGATGGATACCATCAGTAAGCTAGCGGCTGTTGTAAACGAGAACCTGAAGATCGAAGGTCTTCTGCGTACTATGTACGATCCTCGCAACCGCTTATCGAACGAAGTATCTGATCAACTCAAAAAACACTTTGGTAGCAAAGTCTACCGAACTGTGATCCCTAGAAATGTGCGTCTGGCAGAAGCCCCGAGTCACGGCAAGCCAGCAATGTACTACGACAAATATTCCGCAGGAGCTAAGGCTTACCTTGCTCTTGCTGGCGAAATGTTGCGTCGTGAAGAAGTCCCAGTATAGGTCCAACCAAAGGAATTCGCTCAATGTCTAAGCGTGGTTTAGGAAAAGGGCTAGATGCATTGCTTGCAACTAGCTCATTGGCTCGTGAAAAACAGCAAGTTGCTTCTCATAGTCAGGCGTTGTCGGCTGATGGTGAGCTTATTGAACTGGCTGTTGGTTGCTTGAAGCCTGGTGTATATCAACCGCGTAAGGATATTGCGCCTGAAGCGCTAGAAGAGCTGGCAGCATCAATTCAATCTCAAGGCATTATCCAACCGATCGTAGTTCGCCCATTGGCGCACGACCAGTTCGAGATTATTGCTGGTGAACGTCGTTGGAGAGCGGCTCGTCAAGCTGGCCTTAAACAAGTGCCATGTTTGGTCAAGAGAGTCGAAGACAAAGCCGCTATCGCGATGGCGTTGATTGAGAATATTCAGCGTGAAGATCTGAATGTTATCGAAGAAGCACAAGCGCTAGAGCGACTACAGAACGAATTTGAGCTGACACACCAACAAGTCGCTGATGTAATCGGTAAATCGAGAGCTACGGTGAGTAACTTATTACGTCTAAATCAGCTCGAAAATGAAGTAAAAGGTTTAGTTTCCAATAAACAACTGGAAATGGGGCATGCTCGAGCACTGCTTGCGCTTGAAGGTGATACCCAGGTTGAAGCAGCAAACACTGCGGCAACCAAAAAAATGACCGTGCGTCAAACTGAGCAACTTGTCAAAAAGTGCTTAAAACCAGACGTTGAAGGTGAATCGAAGCCTGAAGACACAGAAGCTATCGAACTTTCACGAAGACTCACGGAAAAATTGCAAGCAAACGTTTCAGTTACTCGTTCTGTTAGCGGTAAGTCAAAAGTGACAATTACTCTTGATGAGCCTCACAAATTAGAGCAACTTATTGCTAAACTAGAGTACTAAATGAGATAATTGATTTAGGTCAATTATGTAATAAACAAGTAATTTCGTACAAAAGTTGTAGGTTTGTATGCAAAAATGTAAATGATTGCTGCATTGTTATTGCAATCAATTTGGCTGAACGTATAATTTTCGCCAATTTCTCAGCACGCTTTTAAGCGAGTAGTAAAGAAGGCTTAAAAGAGGAACGAATACATGGTAGCGGCGTTAGCAAGACCAGGACGAGTGCTTGCAAAGCAAATGTTATTGATCGAGCTTAGCGCGGTTATATTAGTGGCGATAGGGTTAGGTTTAGCTGTTAATCCTGATTGGGGTTTTGCTGCATTAATCGGTGGCGGTATTTTTGTCATCGCAAATGCAGTTTTTTGTGTGTGTGCTTTCCTATTTAGTGGAGCTCGCGCAACTAAGTTAGTTGCGGCGTCGTTCTATGCAGGCGAAGCGCTAAAAATCCTTATCACAGTTCTACTATTCTCTATTGTCTACATGTATATGCAGGTGGAATTAGTTCCCCTCAAACTGACCTATTTACTGGTTCTAGGTATTAATATCTTTGCGCCAGTGCTTTTCATTAACAATAAAAAATAGGATGAGTTATGGCTGCGCCAACAGCATCCGGATACATTGAGCACCACTTACAAAACCTTTCTTTAGCTAAGTTTGGTCTTGTAGAGGAGACAAGTTTCTGGAACGTACATATAGACAGTCTGTTTTTTTCGGTGTTGACAGGGATGTTATTCCTTTGGGTTTTTCGCTCAGTCGCTAAGAAAGCAACAGTAGGTGTACCTGGTAAGCTTCAGTGTTTTGTTGAAATGGTAGTTGAATTCGTTGATGGCAACGTTAAAGACACTTTCCATGGCCGCAACCCTCTGATTGCTCCATTAGCACTGACTATATTCTGCTGGATTATTTTAATGAACTTGATGGACTTAGTGCCTATCGATTTCTTACCATATCCTGCGGAGCATTGGCTAGGTATCCCTTATTTGAAAGTGGTTCCTTCAGCTGATGTTAATATAACCATGTCAATGGCCTTAGGTGTTTTTGCTCTGATGATCTACTACAGCATCAAAGTAAAAGGCTTAGGTGGATTCGCCAAAGAACTTGCTTTACATCCATTTAATCACCCAATCATGATCCCGTTTAACCTACTGATTGAAGTGGTATCGCTACTCGCGAAGCCTCTATCACTTGGTATGCGTCTATTCGGTAACATGTTCGCAGGTGAGGTTGTATTCATTCTTTGTGCGGCAATGCTACCGTGGTATTTACAATGGGTAGGCTCTCTACCTTGGGCTATCTTCCATATCTTGGTTATTTTGATTCAAGCATTTGTTTTCATGATGTTAACAATTGTTTATTTATCAATGGCCCATGAAGATGGCGATCACTAAAAATTTTTAAGTTTTATTCTAACTATTAATGTTAATCGGAGAACGTAAATGGAAACTGTACTAAGTTTTTCAGCAATCGCTGTTGCTATTATTGTTGGTCTTTGTGCCGTAGGTACTGCAATTGGTTTTGCTATTCTTGGTGGTAAATTCCTAGAAGGCGCTGCGCGTCAACCTGAAATGGCTCCAATGCTACAAGTTAAGATGTTCATCATCGCTGGTCTACTGGATGCTGTTCCAATGATCGGTATCGTAATCGCACTACTATTCACGTTTGCTAACCCATTTGTTGGTCAACTAGCAGGCTAATTAACTGTTAATTAGTTAATTAAATTTTTGTAGTTGATTCTTAACGAGGGGTAGCTGTTGTGAATATGAACGCAACTCTGTTAGGTCAAGCAATTGCTTTTTCTATGTTTGTTTGGTTCTGCATGAAATATGTATGGCCACCAATCATGCAAGCAATTGAAGAGCGTCAGAAAAAAATTGCTGACGGTCTAGTAGCCGCTGAACGCGCTGCTAAAAACTTGGATCTAGCACAAGCCAACGCTTCTGACCAATTGAAAGAAGCGAAGCGCACCGCAACTGAGGTTATTGAACAGGCAAATAAACGCAAGGCTCAAATTATTGATGAAGCTCGCGAAGAGGCTCAGGCAGAACGCCAGAAAATCTTAGCGCAAGCGGAAGCCGAAATTGAAGCTGAGCGCACACGTGCCCGTGATGACCTGCGCAAACAAGTCGCAACTCTGGCAATTGCTGGTGCTGAGAAAATCCTTGAGCGTACAATCGATAAAGATGTACACGATGATCTTCTTAACAACATTACTGCAAAACTTTAAAGCAAGGGGCTGTATATGTCTGATTTGACTACAATCGCACGCCCCTATGCTAAAGCAGCGTTTGACTTTGCGGTAGAGAAAGGTGAGCTAGACCAATGGGGTCAGATGCTTACTTTTGCTGCCGAAGTGGCACAAAATGATGATGTTCACAATTTCTTAAGCAGCTCTCAAACTGCTGAAAAATTAGCTGAAGTATTCATTGTAATTTGTGGCGAACAATTTGATGAATTCGGCCAGAACTTGATAAAAGTAATGGCAGAGAATGGCCGCTTAATGGCTTTTCCTGATGTTTGCAAAGAGTTCTTATTGCTCAAACAAGAGCACGAGAAAGAGATCGACGTTGAAGTCACTTCAGCGGTTGAACTTTCTAAAGAACAACGCGCAGAGATCAGCAGCAAATTGGAACAGCGCTTAGCGCGCAAAGTTCAGCTGAATTGCAGTATAGATGAGACTCTACTTAGTGGAGTTATTATTCGAGCCGGAGACCTAGTCATCGATAACTCAGCGCGCAGTCGTTTAGACCGCCTGAGCGATGCATTGCAGTCTTAATGGGGATTGGAGCATGCAACTTAATTCCACTGAAATTAGCGATCTAATTAAACAACGTATTGAATCTTTCGACGTTGTTAGTGAAGCTCGCAATGAAGGTACTATCGTTTCGGTAAGCGATGGCATCCTTAGCATTCACGGCCTAGCGGACGTGATGCAAGGTGAAATGATTGAACTACCGGGTGGCCGTTACGCGCTAGCACTTAACTTGAACCGTGATTCGGTTGGTGCTGTTGTAATGGGCCCATATGCTGACCTACAGGAAGGCATGAAAGTTACAGGTACGGGTCGTATTCTCGAAGTACCAGTAGGTCCTGAAATGCTTGGTCGTGTGGTAAACACGCTAGGTGAGCCAATTGATGGTAAAGGTCCTATTGATGCGAAATTGACTTCGCCTGTAGAAATTATCGCACCAGGTGTAATCGACCGTAAATCGGTAGATCAACCTGTTCAAACTGGTTACAAGTCAGTTGACTCAATGATCCCTATCGGTCGTGGTCAGCGTGAACTTATTATCGGTGACCGTCAGACTGGTAAAACAGCGATGGCGATCGATGCGATTATTAACCAAAAAAATTCTGGTATTTTCTCTATCTACGTTGCAATCGGCCAAAAAGCGTCGACTATCGCTAACGTAGTTCGCAAACTAGAAGAGCACGGCGCACTAGCAAACACTGTTGTTGTTGTTGCATCGGCTTCTGAATCTGCAGCGCTGCAATACCTTGCACCGTATGCTGGTTGTGCGATGGGTGAATACTTCCGTGATCGCGGTGAAGATGCACTGATTGTTTATGATGATCTATCTAAGCAAGCTGTCGCTTACCGTCAGATCTCACTACTGCTTAAGCGTCCACCAGGTCGTGAAGCGTTCCCTGGTGATGTTTTCTACCTTCACTCTCGTCTACTAGAGCGTGCTGCTCGTGTAAGCGAACACTACGTAGAAGAATTCACTAAAGGCGAAGTGAAAGGCAAGACGGGTTCTTTAACTGCTCTTCCTATCATCGAAACGCAAGCTGGTGACGTATCTGCATTCGTACCGACGAACGTAATCTCGATTACCGATGGTCAGATCTTCCTACAAACTGAGCTATTCAACGCGGGCGTACGTCCAGCTGTTGACCCTGGTATCTCAGTTTCTCGTGTAGGTGGTTCGGCGCAGACTAAAATCATCAAGAAGCTATCTGGCGGTATCCGTACTGCTCTAGCTCAATACCGTGAACTTGCAGCATTTGCTCAGTTCTCTTCGGATCTTGATGAAGCGACTAAGAAGCAGCTAGACCATGGTCAAAAAGTTACAGAACTGATGAAGCAGAAGCAATACGCTCCTATGTCTGTATTTGACCAAGCTCTAGTAATCTTCGCTGCAGAGCGTGGATACCTTCAAGACGTTGAACTTTCTAAAGTTCTAGACTTTGAAGCTGCTTTACTGTCGTTTGCTCGTGGTCAATATGCCGATCTAGCAACACAGATCGACACAACGGGTGCTTTCAATAAAGAAATCGAAGCTGAGCTGAAGAAGCTTGTTGACGATTTCAAGGCAACCCAGACCTGGTAATTGGTAGGTGGTCTTAGGGCCACCTCATACCATTAACGGAGAGTAACGATGGCCGGCGCAAAAGAGATACGTAATAAAATCGGTAGTGTTAAAAGCACACAGAAGATTACGAAAGCAATGGAAATGGTAGCAGCTTCAAAAATGCGTCGTTCTCAAGACGCAATGGAAGCTACTCGTCCATATGCAGAAACAATGCGTAAAGTGATCGGTCATTTGGCTAATGGTAGCCTCGAGTATAAGCATCCTTATCTTGAGGAACGTGAAGCCAAACGTGTTGGTTACATCATCGTTTCTACAGACCGTGGTCTTTGTGGTGGTTTGAACATTAACTTGTTCAAAAAAGCCATGAACGACATGAAAGATTGGTCTGAGAAAGGTGCTGACGTTGAACTTGCAATTGTAGGTTCAAAAGCGACAGCATTTTTCAACAACAGCGGCGCGAAAGTAGCAGCTCAAGTTTCTGGTCTGGGCGATCGCCCAAGCCTTGAAGACTTGATTGGCTCTGTAAGCGTTATGCTGAAGAAATATGATGAAGGCGAATTGGATCGCCTGTTCGTAGTGTTCAACAAGTTTGAAAACACTATGGTACAAGAACCAACGATCGATCAATTACTTCCTTTGCCTAAATCAGACAGCGAAGACATGAAACGCGATCATGCTTGGGACTACATTTATGAGCCTGAGCCAAAACCACTACTAGATGCACTACTGGTTCGCTACGTCGAATCTCAAGTATATCAAGGTGTGGTCGAGAACCTTGCTTGTGAGCAAGCGGCTCGAATGATTGCTATGAAATCAGCAACAGATAACGCTGGTGACATTATTGATGACTTAGAACTTGTGTACAACAAAGCGCGTCAAGCGGCAATTACACAAGAACTTTCTGAGATCGTTTCAGGCGCAGCTGCGGTTTAAGCTTAGGTAAAACTAAATAGTTAGAGGATTAACGATGGCTACAGGTAAGATCGTACAGATCATCGGTGCGGTAGTCGACGTAGAGTTCCCACAGGGTGAAGTACCTCGTGTATACGACGCTCTGAATGTTAATGAAGTACAAGAACGTCTAGTTCTTGAAGTTCAGCAACAACTTGGCGGTGGCGTAGTTCGCGCAATCGTAATGGGTAGCTCTGATGGTTTACGTCGTGGTTTGACAGTTGAAAATACTGGCGCTCCAATCTCAGTACCAGTAGGTACTAAGACATTGGGTCGTATCATGAATGTCCTAGGTGACGCGATTGATGAGTGTGGCGAGATTGGTGCTGAAGAGCATTACGCCATTCACCGTGAAGCTCCAAGCTACGAAGAGCAGTCTAACGAGACAGCTCTTCTAGAAACTGGTGTTAAAGTAATCGACTTGATTTGTCCATTCGCTAAGGGTGGTAAAATCGGTCTATTCGGTGGTGCTGGTGTAGGTAAGACCGTTAACATGATGGAACTTATCAACAACATCGCACTTCAACACTCAGGCCTATCTGTATTTGCAGGTGTAGGTGAGCGTACTCGTGAAGGTAACGATTTCTACTTTGAGATGCAGGAAGCAGGTGTTGTAAACATCGAAAAACCTGAAGAATCAAAAGTAGCGATGGTTTACGGTCAGATGAACGAGCCACCAGGTAACCGTCTACGTGTTGCCCTGACTGGCCTAACAATGGCAGAGCGCTTCCGTGACGAAGGTCGTGACGTTCTACTGTTCGTTGATAACATCTACCGTTACACACTAGCAGGTACTGAAGTATCAGCACTTCTAGGTCGTATGCCTTCTGCGGTAGGTTACCAACCTACACTGGCTGAAGAAATGGGTGTTCTACAAGAGCGTATCACGTCAACTAAAGCGGGTTCTATCACGTCTGTACAGGCGGTATACGTACCTGCGGATGACTTGACTGACCCGTCTCCAGCAACAACGTTCGCTCACTTGGATGCAACGGTTGTACTTAACCGTAACATCGCATCTATGGGTCTATACCCTGCGATCGACCCGCTAGATTCTACTTCACGTCAACTGGATCCATTGGTAGTTGGACAAGAGCACTACGACATCGCTCGTGGCGTTCAGTCTACTCTTCAGCGCTATAAAGAGCTGAAAGATATCATTGCTATCCTAGGTATGGATGAGCTATCTGAAGAAGATAAGCAAGTTGTATCTCGTGCTCGTAAGATTGAGAAGTTCCTAACTCAGCCTTACCACGTAGCGGAAGTATTTACAGGTGACCCAGGCATTTACGTACCTCTTAAAGAGACTCTACGTGGCTTCCAAGGTCTTCTATCTGGTGAATACGATGACATTCCAGAGCAAGCGTTCATGTACTGTGGTGCAATTGACGAAGCTATCGAGAATGCTAAGAAGCTATAAGGCTAACTAGGAGGCGATATGGCAGCAATAACCTTTCACCTAGACGTTGTAAGTGCAGAGAAACAAATTTTCTCAGGCCTTGTTGAGACGTTTCAGGTGACCGGTAGTGAGGGTGAACTTGGTATTTTCCATGGTCACTGTCCACTGCTGACCGCTATCAAGCCTGGCATGGTGCGTATTGTTAAGCAGCACGGCCACGAAGAAATCATTTATGTTTCTGGTGGTATGGTAGAAGTTCAGCCTGGTACAGCAACTGTACTGGCTGATACAGCTATCCGTGGTGAAGAGCTAGACGCAGCAAAGGCGGAAGAAGCTAAGCGCAAGGCTGTGGAGAATATCCAAAATCAGCATGGCGACATAGACTTCGCACAAGCGGCCGGTGAACTGGCTAAAGCCATTGCTCAGTTACGAGTTATCGAACTGACAAAACAGCGTCGTTAATCTTTTTAAGATTACAGACTCTGAGATAAAGGCGACCTAAGGGTCGCCTTTTTGCATTTTTAGATTCTCAAAAATGCTTCTTTTACGTATCACTACTGGTTAAATGGTTATTGCGATTTAATTTTTTGCCCAAAAACGGTTACAATATCGGCTTAATAAAAATAACGTTGGATAGGTTTACAATGAAGTTTAGCGCGGTAATTCTCGCGGCGGGCAAAGGCACTCGCATGTATTCAAACACACCAAAGGTTCTGCACACACTTGCGGGTAAGCCAATGGTGAAGCATGTTATCGATACATGTAATGGTTTAGGCGCTCAAAACATCAACCTGGTTTACGGCCACGGTGGTGATCAGATGAAGGCTACTCTAGCTGAAGAATCTGTAAACTGGGCACTGCAAGCTGAGCAGCTGGGTACGGGTCACGCTGTGGATCAAGCATCTGCACATTTCGCTGATGATGAAAAAGTATTGGTGCTATACGGTGATGTTCCACTGATCTCACCTGAAACCATTGAAAACCTATTAGACGCTCAACCAAACGGTGGCATCGCGCTACTTACTGTCGTGTTAGACAACCCGATGGGCTACGGACGTATTATTCGTCGTAATGGCCCTGTTGTGGCTATCGTTGAACAGAAAGATGCAACGGATGAGCAGAAGCTTATCAAAGAGATCAATACCGGCGTTATGGTGGCGACTGGTGGCGATCTGAAGCGCTGGTTGTCAGGTCTAAGCAACGACAACGCACAGGGTGAATATTACCTGACTGACGTTATCGCTGCGGCTCACGACGAAGGTCGTGCAGTTGAAGCGGTACACCCAGTAAGCCCAATTGAAGTGGAAGGCGTTAACGATCGTTCGCAACTGGCTCGCCTAGAGCGCGCTTACCAAGCTACGCAAGCCGATAAGCTATTGAAGCAAGGCGTGATGCTACGCGACCCAAGCCGCTTTGATCTGCGTGGTGAACTGCAGTGCGGTATGGACGTTGAGATTGATACTAACGTTATCATCGAAGGCAGCGTAAGCATTGGCGATAACGTGGTTATCGGCACTGGCTGCGTGCTGAAAGACTGTGAGATCGATGACAACACAGTTATTCGTCCATACAGCGTAATCGAAGGAGCGACTGTTGGTGAAGACTGTACGGTTGGTCCATTTACTCGCCTACGCCCTGGTGCAGACATGCGTAACGATTCGCACGTCGGTAACTTTGTTGAAGTGAAGAACACTCGCCTTGGCGAAGGCTCTAAAGCCAACCACCTGACTTATCTTGGGGATGCTGAAATTGGTCAGCGCGTAAACGTGGGTGCGGGTGCAATTACTTGTAACTACGATGGGGCGAATAAGTTTAAGACCATTATTGGTGATGACGTATTCGTTGGTTCAGACAGCCAATTAATCGCGCCTGTTACGATTGGTAATGGTGCTACCGTTGGAGCTGGCTCTACCGTAACACGCGATGTTTCTGAAAATGAGCTGGTTATCAGCCGTGCGAAAGAACGTAAGATTGCTGACTGGCAGCGTCCGACTAAGAAAAAGTAGTCTCTTAATAAATAAGATGATTTAAATGAAAGTCAGTAGTACCGCTACTGGCTTTTTCTTATTTATCTAGATATAAAAAAAGAGCGAGTAATCTCGCTCTTTTTTGTTTTCGTTAACTTAGAAACTAGTCTTGTTTCTCGTCAGCGACTACTCGAGAGTTGTCAGGTGTCGCGAAGTGTTCAGAAAGCTCTTTGTTCGAAACAATATAGCCAACCCACAACGCACCCAAACAGATCACAACGGCAATACCCGTCGCGCTTAGTGCTTGGCTAGCCATTGCCGCGACCAATGCACTTGATAGGCCACTGATACTGATTTGCAGGCTGTTTTGTAGACCAGCAGCTGTTGCTGGGCTTTGTTTAGCGCTTGATAGAGCACGGTTTACTACGATTGGGTAAAGTGCGCCGTTTGCGACAGCAATCAAACAGAAAGGCGCAAGTAGAGGCCAGATTGACGTCAGTTCCCACTGTGATGCGATAAAGATAAGCATCGCCGCTACACTGAACAAACCGATAAGGTTTCTTAGTACAACGCCATCGCCATATTTCTTCACTGCTTGCTTACCGAAGTAACCACCCGCCATGAACGCGATTGTTTGTGGGATAAAGCTCAAACCGATGTCTTTTGCTTCATAACCTAGTTGAGCCATGATCTCTGGCATACCCGTTAGGTAAGCGAAGAACGCTGCAGATGCTGAAGCAAACATTAAGACATTACCCATGTAAGGCTTTGATTTAAGCAACATCTTGATGTCTGTCTTAATCGATGTCTGTTTTACTTCAGGCGCTTCTTTTGGTTGAGCCATTGTTGTCGCCACTAGCAGTGCACCCATCAAGGTTAATGTGATGAAGATGCTGTGCCAGCCAAAGCTATCCGCCAGTAACACACCTAGCTGAGGTGCTAATGCAGGAGATAGCGCAACCAAAGGCATGATGGTTGCAAAAATTTGTTGGCTACTGCTTTGTGAGTAACGCTTGATAACCATTGCTTGCCAGATTACCGCAGGAGCACATACGCCGATCGCTTGAATGAAGCGCAGTGTCAGTAGATGCCATACCTCGGTGCTGAATGCTAAGCCGAATGAAGCTGCAGTAAAGATAACAAGACCAACCGCCAGCGTATTACGGTGACCATACTTGTCACTCGCCAGACCCCAAAGAAGCTGACCCATTGCCATACCGCCAAGGAATACCGTTAAAGACAGGGCAATCTGCTCTGGGCCGGTTGCGAAATCAACTTCCATTGCCTTAAATGCAGGAAGGTACATATCGGTCGCAATAAAGCCAAGCATTGAAAGAACTGCAAGGTAGACCAATTGAAATTTAGAAATATTCATAAGATGCCATTAAGCTAAAGGTAATGATGTTTTTATCATCAAAAAAATTGTTTGATATACAGAAGTGAAGGCCCCTGTTTATTTATGCTGACATTCTATTTTTCAGACCTGATAAAATAAAACGCTAAAATATGTGGTTATCAATCAAAAAATTTGAAGGCTTATGTTCTCTAAATCCTCTTTAGAAATGCTCGATACGGTAGCGCGCTTGGGCAGTTTTACCGCGGCGGCTGAGCAGTTGCACAAAGTGCCCTCGGCGATCAGTTATGGTGTCAGACAGGTCGAACAAGAACTGGATGTGCTGCTTTTCAGGCGTTTACCGAGAAAGGTTGAGCTCACTCCGGCAGGTGAACTGTTCATTGAAGAGGCGCGTGCACTACTGAGGCAAATGGAAGAGGTCAGTGCCCAGACTCGTCGAGCAGCTCGAGGTTGGAAGAAAACCTTGCGTCTGACGCTCGATAATGTGGTGAAGCTCGACAAGATGAAGCCGATGATTGAAGAGTTCTATCAAACCTTTGAGTTTGCCGAACTTCAGATCAACATGGAGGTATTCAACGGCTCATGGGAAGCGATTGCACAGGGCAGGGCGGATATCGTGATTGGCGCCACCTCAGCTGTGCCAGTTGGTGGCGATTTTGAAGTCAAAGACATGGGGCAATTAGATTGGGCATTTGTAATGTCGCCAAGTCACCCGTGTGTGCGCGAACAGAACCTCAATGAAGAGTTCGTGAGCCAATATCCAGCCATCTGCTTGGATGATACCTCCAGTGTGCTCCCTAAGCGACACACAGGCCACTACTCAAGTCAAAGACGCCTGTTGTTACCCAATTGGTATAGCGCAATTGAATGCCTTAAAAATGGAGTAGGGGTGGGGTATATGCCGAGGCACATTGCCGCGCCAATTATCGAACAAGGCCTGCTGGTGGAGAAAATACTGCCTGAACCGAGTCCGCAGAGTCATTGTTGTTTGGTGTGGCGAAAAGACGATAACCATAAGTTGATCGATTGGATGGTGAAATACCTAGGATCGAGTGAACAACTTCACCAAGATTGGTTGGATCATCGCAAGGCGGTCTAATGATCTTAGCGAGAAGATCCTTTTCAAGTTTGAGTTGAATCAGCACCAATAAAAAGAGCGAGTAAATACTCGCTCTTTTTGATTCGGTCGTTAACTCTTATGACAAGAAGAACTTGTAGGAAGGGTTATCGGTTTCATCTTTACACTGATAGCCAAGCTCTCGTAGATGTGTTGAGAACTGAGCTAAATCATCATCATCCAGTTCGAATCCACACAATACACGGCCGTAATCAGCGCCGTGGTTACGGTAGTTGAACAGGCTGATATTCCAATGGGTACCTAAGGTATCAAGGAACTTAATCAATGCTCCTGGGTATTCAGGAAACTCGAAGCTGTATAGGCGCTCTTTCAATGGTTTTGATGGTTTGCCACCAATCATGTAACGAATGTGCAGTTTTGCCATCTCATCATCAGACAGATCGACGACTGGATAGCCACCTTCACGCAGGTCATTGATGATGTGCTCAAGTTCTTCCTGACCACCTTGCAGACGTACACCAACGAAGATATTCGCTAGGCTTTCGTCGTTGTGGCGGTAGTTAAACTCCGTCACCGCTCGGCCACCAATAATATTACAGAACTCTAGGAATGCTCCTTGTCGCTCTGGAATCGTAACCGCAAGTAGACCTTCTCGCTTCTCACCTAGTTCACAACGTTCAGAGACATAACGCAGACCGTGGAAGTTGGTGTTAGCACCAGACAATACCGTTGCTAATTGCTTGTCTTGCAGTTGGTTCTGTTCAGCAAACTTTTTCAAACCAGCCAGAGCAAGCGCTCCTGAAGGTTCAGCAATCGCACGAGTGTCTTCAAAGATGTCTTTCACCGCAGAGCATATCTCATCGCTAGAGACTGCAATGTGACCGTCAATGTACTGTTGGCAAAGACGGAATGTCTCTTCACCAATGCGTTTAACCGCAACACCATCAGCAAACATGCTGACCTGATCCAGTACTACTGGCTCACCGGCATCCAGTGCTGCTTTCAAGCAAGATGAATCTTCAGGTTCAACCGCGATGACTTTTATTTCCGGCATCAATTGCTTAACTAGCACGGCAACACCCGCAGCCAAACCACCACCACCGACAGGCACAAAGATGTAATCCATGTGACCATTTTGCTGAAGCATTTCCATACCCATGGTGCCCTGTCCGGCGATCACCAATGGGTGATCGAATGGAGGCACAAAGGTGTAGCCATGTTCAGCGGAAAGGCGTTCTGCTTCAGCTTTAGCTTCATCAAAGTTGCTGCCGTGTAGAACTACGTTACCGCCAAAGCCACGTACCGCATCAACCTTGATGTCTGGTGTGGTTTTTGGCATCACAATCGTGGTTTGAATACCAAGCTTAGAACCGGACAGCGCCATACCTTGAGCATGGTTACCCGCCGATGCAGCAATCACACCTGCGGCTTTCTGTTGCTCTGAAAGGCTTGATACCATGTTGTAGGCACCACGTAGCTTGAACGAGTGCACCGGCTGACGGTCTTCTCGTTTAAGCTGAACCTGATTACCAATGCGCGCGCTTAGACGCGGCATATCCTGTAGAGGTGTTACGATTGCCGCTTCGTAAACCGGCGCTCTCAGGATCTGACGCAGGTAATCTGCGCCACTTTGTTTTTTGGGACTGGAGGTGCCGTCACTCATAGTTAGCCCTCAAGTTTAGACTTATCACGTACTGCGCCTTTGTCGGCACTGGTCGCCATGCTTGCGTAAGCTTTCAGTGCGAAAGACACTTCACGCTGACGGTTTTCTGGTTTCCAGCCTAGTGCGTCTTGCTTAACACGACGCGCTTCTAGTTCAGCTTCAGGCACATCAAGTGTGATCGAACGGCTAGGGATGTCGATAGTTATGATATCGCCAGTGTTTACTAGACCAATCACACCGCCACTTGCTGCTTCTGGAGAAGCGTGACCGATAGACAGACCCGATGTACCACCCGAGAAACGACCATCTGTTAATAGAGCACAAGACTTGCCTAGACCCATTGATTTTAGGTAAGTGGTTGGGTAAAGCATTTCTTGCATGCCCGGACCACCTTTAGGACCTTCGTAACGAATAACAACCACTTCGCCCGCTTTCACTTTGCCACCTAAGATGCCATCAACAGCACTATCTTGGCTTTCAAATACGATAGCTGGGCCTTGGAATTTCAGGTTTTCTTCATCAACACCCGCGGTCTTAACGATACAACCATCAACCGCGATGTTACCTGAAAGTACCGCTAGGCCACCTTCTTGGCTGAATGCGTTCTCTTTAGTACGGATACAACCTTCTTTACGGTCGTCATCAAGACGATCCCAACGGCAATCTTGTGAAAATGCTTTGGTAGTACGAATGCCTGCAGGGCCAGCACGGAAGAACTTAAGCACTGCTTCGTCTTCTGTCTGCATGATGTCGTATTGAGCTAGCTGCTCTTGCATGCTTAGACCAAGCACTGTGCGAGTCTGGTTGTTCAGTAGGCCAGCACGATCTAATTCACCTAGGATAGCCATTACACCACCAGCGCGGTGAACGTCTTCCATGTGGTATTTAGGCGTTGAAGGTGCAACCTTACATAGGTGTGGAACGCGGCGAGACATCTCGTCGATATCGCCCATATCAAAATCAATCTCACCTTCTTGAGCAGAAGCCAATAGGTGAAGAACGGTGTTACTAGAACCGCCCATTGCGATATCCAGTGCCATCGCGTTTTCAAATGCTGCGCGGTTTGCGATGTTACGAGGCAGTGCTGATTCGTCATCTTGCTCGTAGTAACGCTTGGTTAGGTCAACGATGCGCTTACCAGCATTGATGAATAGCTCTTCACGGTCTGCGTGCGTTGCTAGCATAGAACCGTTACCAGGCTGAGATAGGCCTAGCGCTTCAGTTAGACAGTTCATTGAGTTAGCCGTGAACATACCTGAACAAGAACCACATGTCGGACACGCAGAACGTTCTACTTGCTCACTTTGCTCATCAGAAATCGTTGGATCGGCACCTTGAATCATTGCATCAACAAGGTCTAACTTGATGATTTGATCGGAAAGCTTGGTTTTACCTGCTTCCATTGGGCCGCCTGATACAAAGATCACTGGGATGTTAAGGCGCATTGCAGCCATCATCATTCCCGGAGTGATTTTGTCACAGTTAGAGATACATACCATCGCATCCGCACAGTGAGCATTCACCATGTACTCTACTGAGTCTGCGATAAGCTCACGTGATGGCAGTGAGTACAGCATGCCACCGTGACCCATTGCGATACCATCATCAACTGCGATGGTGTTGAATTCTTTAGCGATACCGCCCGCTTTCTCGATTTCACCTGCTACCAATTGACCCATATCTTTAAGGTGAACGTGGCCTGGTACGAATTGAGTGAAAGAGTTTACAACTGCGATGATTGGCTTACCGAAGTCATCATCTTTAACGCCAGTTGCACGCCATAAAGCGCGCGCACCAGCCATGTTGCGTCCGTGGGTAGTCGTTGCTGAACGATAGATTGGCATTGCTTAAATCCTTATAAAATATTTGGCTGTTGCTTACTTAGTTGTTTGCGTTTGGTTTTCTGAAGTTTGGTCTGCTGGGTAAACGTAGTCTAACCAGCCCCACTTATCTTCAGTGGTTCCATTGAATAGACCAAAGTAAGCCGCTTGAACTTTTTCAGTGATAGGACCGCGTTTGCCTTCACCTACTGTAATTTTGTCTACGCTGCGAACCGGAACGATTTCCGCCGCTGTGCCTGTCATGAATACTTCATCGGCAAGGTATAGCGCTTCACGAGCAATGTTCTCTTCACGGATCTCATAACCCATGTCTTTTGCTAGTGTCATGATCGAATCACGCGTGATACCCGGCAGAATCGCACTGGTCGCTGGTGGTGTGGATAGCACGCCGTTACGTACCACAAAGATGTTCTCACCAGCCCCTTCAGAAAGGTAACCATCAACACTCAGTGCGATGCCTTCATCGTAACCATGACGGCGAGCTTCGCCACCAACTAATAGTGAAGATAGGTAGTTACCACCGGCTTTTGCTGCGGTTGGGATCGTGTTTGGAGCGGCACGGTTCCAGCTAGAAATCATTGCATCAACGCCGTTTTCTAGTGCTTCTTCGCCTAGGTAAGACCCCCAAGGGAAAGCAGCGATGATCAGTTCCATCTCAGTATTTTCTGGCGGGCAGACACCCAAACCAACGTTACCTACGAAACCTAGAGGGCGGATGTACGCTGACTCTAGCTTATTTTGGCGTAGCGTTTCGCGAGTCGCTTCCATAATTTCTTCCTCAGTGTAAGGAATAGGGAAGCGATAGATTTTTGCTGAGTCTTTTAGGCGCTTAGCATGTTCAGGGTGACGGAAGATAACCGGCCCTTTTGGTGTGTTGTAACAACGAACACCTTCAAACACAGAAGTACCGTAGTGCATTGCGTGAGTCAGGACGTGAACGTTCGCCTCTGCCCAAGGAACCATCTCACCGTTAAACCAAATATAGTCTGCTGTTTTAGCTGTCATGTTTGCGGTTCCTTATGCGTTTATCTTTTGTTGTAAGTTGTTGTTTGGCAGTTCATTACGGCTGATCGAGATAACGTCAACGGTACGTACATCCCACAGCTTTTCGATTTGGTTTACCAAGAACGAGATCGGACGGTCACTGTCTACGATGATCTCAACACTCGCCACTTTGCTTTCGTGGTTTTGAGTGCCCGCAACTTGCTTTACAATGAAGCCACGGTGGCGGATAACACGAAGAACACGCTCTAGTAGTACAGGCTTATCATCGGCTTTGATGTCTAATAGGTATCTTTTCATGTTATGTGTTCTCCAACATCTCACTGTTTGAAGCACCTGGCGGTACTAGTGGCCATACGTTTTCTTCTTCATCGATAAGAACATGAAGTAGGTAAGCGGTTTTGCTCTCTAGCATCTCTTTCAATGCTGGTTCTACTTCTTCTTTACGAGTGATGGTTTTGCCCGGGATATCGAACGCTTTCGCGAGCATCACGAAATCAGGGTTGTCATCTAAGATAGTTTCACTGTGGCGGCCATCAAAGAACAGCGATTGCCATTGGCGAACCATGCCCAAACGAGAGTTATTAAGCAGTACCATCTTCACTGGGATCTGACGACGCTTCAATGTGCCAAGCTCTTGAATGTTCATCATGAACGAGCCGTCACCAGAGATAAGTATAGATTGGTCGTCAGGACGCCCAACCGATGCACCCATTGCAGCTGGCAAGCCAAAGCCCATGGTGCCTAAACCGGCAGAGGTAATGAAGTTCTGTGGATCGCGAGGCTGAATGTGCTGAGCTGCCCACATTTGGTGTTGGCCCACATCAGTCGATACGATAGAGCTTGCTGGCATCATGTCTGACAGTTGCTTCAACAGCAGTGGAGCAAAAATCAGATCACCAGGGTGGTCGTAACGCCATTTGAATGAGCTACGAAGACCTTCAGAGTGATGAACCCAAGAGGAGATGTCTTGGCTTAGCTCTAGTTGAGGCATGATCTTGTTGATGTCACCGCGAATTGGCGCATTGGCAAGACGCAGTTTGCTGAACTCAGCGGCATCGATATCGATATGGATAACCTTAGCATGCGGCGCAAAGGTATCGAGTTTGCCAGTTACTCGGTCATCAAAACGAGCACCGACAACAATCAACAGGTCACTCTCTTGAACCACAAGGTTAGCGGCTTTAGTGCCGTGCATACCCAGCATGCCAAGGTAGTGTGGGTCGTCACGTTCGATAGTGCCCAAGCCTTTCAGTGTGCTTACTGCTGGCATTGGGTTTAGGCGTAAAAACTCACGAACCGCATCGGTTGCTTTAGCAAGTTGAACACCACCACCTACGTATAAAACAGGACGGGTCGCTTGAGACAAAAAGTACTGTGCCTGTTCAATGGCATCAGTTGTCGCAACAGGAATTGCGGGTGGAGTAAATTCAGGAAGAGCGTTAACAGGTGCTTCTGCTAGTTGAACGTCTTTAGCGATATCGACGATAACCGGGCCAGGGCGGCCAGACTTTGCTACCACAAACGCTTCAGCGAGGGTTGGAGCTAGCTCTTCAATATCAGTTACTAGGTAGCTGTGTTTAGTACATGACAGAGACATACCAATCACATCCATTTCTTGGAATGCATCGGTACCAATGTGGGAACTTGCAACCTGACCTGTGATAGCAACCAATGGGATTGAATCCATAAAGGCATCAGCAAGGCCAGTGACTAGGTTGGTTGCACCTGGTCCCGAGGTTGCCATACAAACAGCGACATCTTGTGTTGCTCTAGCCATGCCGATCGCGGCCATAGCGGCGCCTTGCTCATGGCGACATAGGATATGTTCAACCCCGCCGTCATAGAGTGCATCGTAGATTGGCATGATGGCACCACCGGGGTAACCAAATACGGTCTCAATTCCTTGTTGCTTGAGTGCGGATACGACTAGTTCTGCGCCTTTCATCGGAATTCTCCCGTATTACCTTTATTTTGGTAACTGTTTCCTTTGTCTCTGCACATCTTGTGCTCCCATTCTTCCTGTAAATCGGCAAAGCCGAAAATGCTCAAAAATATAAAAATCGAATGTTTAAATTAGAAAAAACCCCCGGACTTGTCAGTGCGGGGGTTTTTTCTAATTCGTGGTTACTTTCTTCCCACTCGCCCCCGCGCAGTCTTAATAATGACTACGATAATCAGGTTAATCAGTGCGTAAATGCGAGCGTTAAAAATCATAATATTCGAGTTTTCTCGTTTATTGTCTTCAGTAAATGTCTACATCTCTAGTGTTATCACACAAATCTGCCGCATGACAAGGGAAATGTCATTCTTTTTTCACATTAAAATACCATTCCACCAAGCTATATAACAACCTTATCGCTTTGGTGAGCAACGAATATCCAGAGCGAATACTTTTAAATCAAAGACAAAGGAAAGTTATGGGACTCGCGATAATTCATAGCCGAGCTAGTGTGGGTGTAGAGGCGCCAGAAGTGACCGTTGAGGTGCATATAAGCAACGGAATGCCTGGCTTCACGCTGGTGGGTCTACCTGAAACAACGGTCAAGGAATCTAAAGACCGAGTGAGAAGCGCGATCATCAATTCTCGCTTTGAGTTTCCATCGAAAAGAATCACGGTCAATCTCGCCCCAGCCGATTTGCCCAAAGAAGGTGGCCGTTTTGACCTGCCCATCGCGCTTGGGATTTTGGTGGCGTCAGATCAGCTTCCGACATCAAAAATAGCTCAACATGAATTTATCGGTGAGTTGGCATTGTCAGGAGAACTTCGCTCGGTAAAGGGCGTTTTGCCTGCGACGTTAGCCGCCGACAGTGTAGAGCGATGCTTAGTTGTCCCACATCATAACGGTGATCAGGCTGCGCTGGTGGGCAAGGGAGCGCATAAATCTGCACAAACCTTGTTGGAGGTTTGTGCTGACATGTGTGGACAGGCTCAGCTTGGGCTATATAGAACGGAACATCATCAGGCTGATGTTTCAGTGCTTCGCGACCTACAAGATATTATCGGCCAACAACAAGGAAAGCGAGCTCTAGAGATAGCCGCTGCTGGGAATCATAACTTATTGTTTCTTGGCCCACCCGGAACCGGAAAAACTATGCTCGCTTCTCGACTGCGTGACCTATTACCTGAAATGAGTGATGACGAAGCGATGGAAACCGCGTCGGTGGCCTCGTTAACGCAACAAGAAATCAATCAATACAACTGGAAGCAACGACCTTTTCGCTCTCCTCACCATTCCAGTTCAATGGCGGCATTAGTGGGTGGTGGTTCGGTGCCTCGCCCCGGAGAGATCTCTTTAGCGCATAACGGCTTATTGTTCTTAGATGAGATGCCGGAGTTTGAGCGCAAGGTGCTTGATTCATTACGAGAGCCACTAGAGTCGGGCGAGATCATTATCTCCCGTGCTGCGGGCAAGACTCGTTTTCCTGCGCGTTTTCAATTGGTCGGTGCACTTAACCCAAGTCCAACGGGTTATTACGAAGGTAACCAGGCGCGCGCCAACCCACAGATCATCCTGCGTTACCTCAATCGCTTATCTGGGCCCTTGCTGGATAGGTTCGATATGTCATTGGAGATACCTCTGTTGCCAAAAGGAATGTTGGCCGAAGGCGGTGATCGCGGTGAAACCACTCAAGTAGTTAAGCAAAGGGTTAGGCAGGCGCGAGAGTTAATGCTATCTCGCAACCATAAATCGAATGCACTGTTAGGTAGCCGAGAAATTGAGAAGTATTGCCCACTGCGACGCGAAGATGCAGAGTTTCTTGAGACAGCACTACATCGCTTGGGTTTATCGATTCGTGCTTATCATCGAATTATTAAGGTGGCACGAACCATTGCCGACCTTGACGGTAACGAGCAGATCGAAAAGAAACATCTATCAGAAGCGCTAGGCTATCGCGCGATGGATCGCTTGCTGAAACAACTCACGGCTCAAGCTGTCTAGCAAGCAGAAAAAGCCTGCTTAGATGCAGGCTTTCGTTGGATTGCAGTTCATACTCGCTAAGGTTAGAACTTGTAGTTCAAGCCAACTGAAACGATATATTGAGACTCGTCGTAGAAGGTAATGTTCGAGTCGCTGGTGCCGTAGCCTGCCAGTGAAATAAACGACCAGTTTTCCCAATCCATGAATTGATCATACTCATAGGCGGCGAATAGGTTGATATTGTCGTCGCTGCGTTTCTTGTCGTAGATCGGGTTGCTCGCATCGTAAGAGCGTTGGCTGTAACCCGCTGTTAGTGCGTACTGGTGACGCCCCATGCCACCAAACAAGCTTACCTCACCACCGAATTGGTCGTAAGATTCAGCTTTACCATCAGCATCACGTGTTTGATAGATGACGGATGGAATAAGCATCATGGTACGACTGAGTGGCAGGCGATATTGACCTTTCAAGTAGAGAGTATTGGCATCTCGTTTGAGCTCTTGATCTTGAATATCATCCTTGTCGACATCTTTGGTCGCATAGGCCATGTCTAGCGAGAAAGCTGAGCCCGCAATGTTGCTTAGCTTCAAACGAAACGCATTGCCAGTTTCATCGGTCTTGGTGCGAGCTGATGTGGTGTTGTATGGATCAGCCCAAGTTTCACCAGACATAATGGTTGGCAGCAGTGAAGCGTCGATCACCATGCCTGACTCAAGTTGGTATTTGTAACCGACTTCGAGAACTACAGTACCTGTTGCTACATCATCTCGCGCGGTACCTGTGTATACCTGATGGTTTAGCTTTTCACCAAAGGTATAAGCAACACTACCTAAAGGAGCAACCAGAAAAGAGCTTTCCGAAGAAGCCTTCTGATCTGTGGATGAAAGATTGCTATCAGCATCGGTATTAAAGTTCGAGGTGGAAGAGGTAACCCCGGTATTGAGAGAGATTTCACCACTGAAACCTTGTTGGTCTGCAAGCTTGGCAAAAGCGGGAGAAGCCGCAACGCTCAATGCCAAGAGAGTTATTTTTATTTTCATTCAAGGGCTCCTTGCCCACCGGTTCTTAGGACGGGTTATTAATAGCAGTAAAGCTTTAAACTTCCAGGTTAATTATTTATCAATAATGATTTTTGAACTAGCAAAAAAAAGGAAGCCGAAGCTTCCTTTCATCAATGGCTTACTTCTTTAATAAGAAGTTCACGAGCTCGAAGTACTCATCAAGAGAGTTGATACCTTGAGCTTCTACTAGGTAGCGGTTGTTAACCACAACAGCGGGTACACCTGAAAGGCCGCTGTCTTTGAATGCTTTGTCGAAGCGACGAACCATAGAATCTACAGCAAAGCCGTTATACGCAGCATCGAATTTCTTCGCATCAACGCCTTCGTCTAGGAAGATTTGACGCAGTTCTTCTTCATCACGTGGTGGCTTGTTCATTGTGTGGATGCGGTTAAACATCACTGGCACCATTTTATCTTCAACTTTCAGTGCAATCATTGTCGCGTAAGCTTTGCTCATTGGCAGACCCATGTTGCCACCCATGAATGAAACATGGTTCTTCAGTAGCTTAGCGTCTTTAGGTAGCTGTTGTTTTAGCTGCTGGATGATTGGCTCAAAGCTATTACAGTGTGGGCAGTAAAAAGAGAAGAACTCTGTCACCATTGGTTTTTTTGATGCTTCTAGGTCGAGAACTTTGTAGTGTTCACCTTCGTTAAATTTCGCAGCGTGAGCGGTAAGGCTCAACATGATCAATGAGAAAAATGCGAATAGCTTTTTCATTTATCCAATCTCCATTATGTTTGAATTTTTATCTAGTTGTATGTTGCGATTGCTGTTACCACTGAGGCATTAACGAAAGTGGTGGCTCTTGCAGGGTAGCAATTTGCTCTTTACAAGCAAGTACTTGTTGCTCCCAATATTTCGGATCATTAAACCACGGGAAGGCCAGAGGAAACGCAGGATCGTGCCATCGTTTCGCCAACCATGCCATGTAATGCACCATACGTAGACCGCGTAGTGGTTCGATTAGTTTCAGTTGTGCGGTATTAAAATCGCAAAACTCTTGGTAACTCTCTAGCAAAATATCCAGTTGCATCAGCTTATCTTGGCGCTCGCCATTGAGCAGCATCCACAGATCTTGTATCGCAGGGCCGTTACGTGCGTCATCAAGATCGACGAACATTGGCCCATCGCGCCACAAAATATTGCCAGGGTGGCAGTCACCGTGCAGGCGGATATTCTCAATGTTGCTCGGCCACTGGCTCTCTAGCTCTTTGATCAGAAGGTCAACGTCATTGAAGAAGGCATTTTCTAGGTGCGTCGGGATAAACTGAGAGTTCTCTAGAATCTTACGTGGCTGATAAAGGTATTCATCTAAGCTGATGGTCGGGCGATGCTGGAATGTTCTTCCCGCGCTGGCTTTATGAATACGACCAAGAAAGCGTCCTACGCCTTCCAATTGATCTAGATTGTCAACTTCATACTGTCTGCCGCCAACACTTTCAAATAGTGCAAATAGGTAGCCTTGGTATTCATGTAAGGTTGCACCGTTGATTCGCATTGGAGGCGCAACCGGCATCTCTTGTTCGATAAGCTCGAGTGCGAAGTCATGCTCTTCTTGGATCTGTGCCTTGTTCCAGCGTTGTGGACGGTAAAACTTAACGACGTAGCGCTTACGGTCTTCATCGGTGAACTGATAGACACGGTTTTCGTAACTGTTGAGAGCGAGAAGCCCGGATTCAGCGCGAACTCCGATGCTCTCCAGTGCGTACCACATGAAGTCAGGAGTCAGGTTATCAAAGTTAAAGGCTTGCATCGTCATAGAATAAAAAAGGCTCATTACTGAGCCTTTTTCCATTTATTGGGTTGTTATACCAAGCACTACGGTGCGGGTATCAGAGCTTCTTGATAAAGCGGCTTTCGACTTCCATCGTAAACTCTTCATTATCCGAGAGTATAAACTGAATTGTCGAAACTGGTGAGCTCAGTTTTTCTGGGTCGGCGCCCAAACTGATAGGTAGGTTCAAAACCTCGCCTGGATCGACAGTAATCGTCTGTTTACCATACCAGATAGAATCGGGCAGTCCGCTAACATCGAGTTTGTACTCTTGCTCTTGTTGAGTCTTGTTGATCACTTTCAAGGTGTAGGTGTTTTCAACCAACCCTTGGTTATTGACTCTAAACAGTTGGTTTCTATCACGCAGAACGCTCAAGCCTGCAGGGTCGACACTGGCGATTTGTACGAAGAACAAGCCAAGCATGAGAACAAGTATTGCACCGTAGCCCAATAATTTAGGACGCATCACCTTAGTTGAGTGACCTTCAAGCCTATGCTCCGTGGTGTAGTTAATCAGACCTTTCTCATAGCCCATACGCTCCATCGTGTTGTCACAGGCATCAATACACGCGCCGCAGTTAATACACTCGTATTGCAGGCCGTCACGGATATCGATACCCGTAGGGCACACTTGTACACACAGATTACAGTCAATACAGTCGCCTAGACTAAGCTCTTTTGGATCGGCTTTACGAGAGCGAGGGCCACGGCTTTCACCACGTTCTGTGTTGTAACCAACGATGAAGGTGTCTTTATCGAACATTGCCGACTGGAAACGCGCGTAAGGACACATGTGCAGACAAACAATTGAACGCATCCAACCCGCATTGGCATAAGTACATCCAGCAAAGAACAGTACCCAAAACACCGGCCAGAAAGACGAGTTAAAGGTAAAGAAGCCAACCACTAACTCTTTGATTGGGATGAAGTAACCAACAAAGGTTAAGCCCGTCGCAATGGCAATCGCCCACCACGCAATGTGTTTGAGGGTTTTTCTGAGGATTAAATTGCTCGTCAGTTTGCCCGAGTCTTGTTTTCTTCGCTTATTGGCAGCGCCTTCTAGCTTCTCTTCGAACCAGATATACATGAAGGTCCAGACGGTTTGTGGGCATAAATAGCCACACCAGACACGGCCTAAGAAGGTGGTTATGAAAAACAGGCCAAACGCGGCAATCATAAATAGGATCGCGAGTAGGGTCAGATCTTGCGGGTATAAGGTGGTGCCAAAGAAGTTGAACTGTTGGCTGCCGATATCGAGCAAGATCGCTTGACGTTCACCAAAGGGAATCCATGGGATAAGCGCAAAAAGTAAAAGTAAGAACCAACCGCCATAGCGACGCAGTTGTTGGAATTTACCTTTGCTTTCTCGAACATAGATTCGGTTACTTGGGTTAAATCGATCTCCATTACCTTTATGTGTTTTCGGGTTAAAGGTTTTAGGAGTCACATCTTTGATATCGATTTTATCCTGACTCATGGACTATCCTTTTTGTGGCTATACCCTTCTTCGAGAGTATTGACGACATTGCTTTAAAAATATGATGTTAGAGGATCTAAGCTTTAAGTTTGGTGCCTAGGCTGAAAGAGCTCTCACTCTTATTATTTTAGAAGATCCTTATGGGTGGCGATTATAGCGACAATCTTGTTCTCATTTCTTTAACGCTATCAACCTTTAACAACAAAAGTCATAACAGTTGTGACGAAAAAATAGCGAACAGAAACAAAAAAGCGACCTGGTGGTCGCTTTTTAAAATTGAGTGTTTTATCTATACGGCAATTGAGCTCTAAACTAACGGGCGACTAAAGAAGGCCACGTGCTTTTAGAATTGCGGTTTTGAAATCATCTTCTTGGTCTTTTTTCAGGCCCGGGATCATCTCATCTTTTTCGCTGTTGCGCATTTTTAGGTGATAGATAAGAACATCGTCAGTCAGTTCTTCAAGCTTGCCTTGGTAGCCCGCTTCTTTTGATAGCTTAATGATGAACTCTAATAGGTTAAGCTCTTGATCTTTCTGCCACTCAGGCTCCATCAGTTCAAGCAGTTCTTCAATGCGGTGACACTTCATACTTTATTTCTCCACAAATTTTATAATGATTTGTGGCTAAGGTATCAAATCGGGTAGGGAATACCAATGTGTAAACACATTTCAAGATGGGAGCGGGCAAGAAAAAAGCGCAGTAAAAACTGCGCTTTTTGTTAAGCGGCTTTAATCACTTTCGTTGTAGTCGGTGCTAATAAAGCAGTCTTCTCAACTAGAGTCATTGTAGGAGCCAATTTCTTAGCCGTTGGAGCAGCAACAAAGCCACTACGACGACGCATCGCACTACGGTTGGTGTGCGAGAACCTGACAGCTGTTGGGCGCATTAATTTACCTAACGGTCAGGCATATCCATTGCCAATCTAATGGCCTGATTTACCATGAGCTCCACTTCAATTGCTTGAAGCGTCACTCGTCTGGCTTTCGCCAATCCGAATAATAAATCAGGATAATGATATGCATGCATATCAAGGCTTAGATTATCACTATCTAAGTTATCGATCGACGCCTGAGTGATAAATAGACGATATTAGAGCTAAAATAGTGTGAGCAGTATATTTGAGTTTGAACCTCTTTCAGGCTTAAGATGATGCTTTAAAGGAGGTGCATATGTCGTTCTTAAAGAAAACGTTAGCAAGTTTTGGAATTGGATCTGCCAAGGTGGATTCTGTATTGCAACAGGAAGTGCTTTATCCAGGCAAGAAGGCGAGCATTATTGTGCATGTCTATGGTGGCGCTCAGCCACAAGAGATCGACAATATCGATCTCAACTTGTGCTGTCGTTACGTCAAAGAAGTTACCATGAACTCGCAAAGGCAAGAGGGCGGTCAAACACGTCGAATGCACCAGACATACTCGTTGGCCAAATGGAGCCTGCCGTATGCCTTTGTTATTCAGCCGGGTGAAACCCGTGATTTTGAATGTGAGTTTGATGTCCCGTTGAATACCCCTGTGACGATTGGTGATTCAAAGGTGTGGCTAGAAACCGGGCTCGATATTGCGATGGCGATTGATCCATCGGATAAAGATATCTTAACGGTGCGCCCTGACGCACTCCTCGATGGTATTTTTAACGAACTTGAAGCTCATGGGCTGCGTATTCGCCAAGTGGAGTGTGAAGCGGTAGAAGGCTTTGAACTGCCATTTGTACAAGAGTTCGAGTTTGTTCCGACGACGGGTCCTTATCATGGCCGTTGGCGTGAGCTTGAGGTTGTTGCCCATCGTGATGAAACTGAGCTTAAGTTGTGGTTTGAGATAGACCGCAATCGCGACGGTGCCAAAGGCATGTTGGCGAGTTTATTGGGGGTGGGTCAGCTACAGCGTCAATTGAGTGTGCCATTGGATACTTCACCGGAAGAAGCCGGCAAGATGGTGCTTGAGTATCTAGATAGCGCCTCTTAGTTAGCTCTTTGGTTCTTTAGCTTTAGAGAGCCTAGTCTCATCACACAGTTTAGACGTTACTAATGTCATAAAAGATGTCATAAAAATTTAAGCTTACACGTGTAAGCTTAATGTGCAATACTAGGTCAATTGAACATTTACTCTAGTAGGATACTCATGTCTGCATCATCAGCTAGCGAATACAGCGACATCGAAGAACGCGCTAACGCGATAACCCATGGCTTGGGCGTCGTGCTTGGCGTGGTTGGTCTGATCTTGCTACTGATTCGCGCGTTTGATTACCAAGCCGACATGTTGACGGTTGCCAGTATGGCAATCTATGGCAGCAGCATTATCCTGCTCTTTCTTGCTTCCACGCTTTATCACTCGATCACCACAGAAAAAACCAAGCGTTTATTGAAAACCCTCGATCACTGTGCAATTTACTTACTCATCGCAGGTAGCTACACCCCGTTTTTATTGGTTGGCTTAAGAACCCCATTGGCGATGGGCTTGATGGCGGTTATCTGGGGAATTGCGCTGGTCGGTATCATCATGAAGATTGCCTTCGTCTACCGGTTTAAGCGTCTATCGCTGTTCATTTATTTAGCGATGGGCTGGTTGTCGTTGATTGTGGTGTATCAACTGGCGATGAATATCGAGATAGGCGGCTTGGTGTTATTGGCGCTCGGTGGCGTGATCTACTCGTTGGGTGTTATTTTCTATGTGGCAAAACGCATCCCTTACAACCACGCCATCTGGCACTTGTTTGTTTTGGCGGGCTGCGCTTGCCATTTCTTCGCTATTTATTTGTATGTGACTCCGGTTTAGCGAGCCAGTACTTCAGTAATCTCAGCTTTAATCTGATATTCAGGGTGTTGTTCTAGGTCGATCTTGATTAGCTTGCCTTCTTCACCCGTCTTTGGTCGCAGGTATGTGTCGGCCATTCGTTTGATTGATTTCCACACAGCAACCTCTTCTTCTGCCAACAACTCACCTTCTGCAGTAAACACGCTGATGTTAAGTGATACCAAAATGACTGCTTGAGTACCTTGGTTGGTGATGGCTGTCGGAATGATAAGCTCACCATCTTCATAGCGACTTGCACCCAGTACAACATCCACTCCTGATTGAGACAGCTGTAAGCTTGGCTTCTTACTATGAACCACAATCGTAGTACCACGTGTGTTCGTTGCGACAGGTACGGCTACGACAGGGGCTGCTGAAACAGGCACTGCGACCTCTGATGTTGTCGCTGCTGCTTCCGTTTGCTTCGGTGCCACGTATTGCCAAGTAAAATCATCTTTGAGTAACACTTGTTTGCCATCAGGCAATGTGACCATTTGATCAGCAAAGGCAGAACTTACGAATACTGAGTTTGCGAGCAATGCGCCAGCGAGAAGTGCGTATGATTTCATCTGTGTTTCCTTGATTTTGTGCTTGGTTAGCGTCGCCAAAAGGCTGGGAAAAATAGAACAATGAGCGTCAATATCTCAAGTCGCCCCATCAGCATTCCTAAGCTTAGCAACCATTTAGCGGCGTCGGGCAGTGGAGCAAAGTTCCCGGTTGGACCGATCACGCTGCCCATACCAGGACCAACGTTGGCAACGGCTGTGATAGCGCCAGATATACTGGTCACGGGATCAAGTCCCATCGCGCTCAAGCCGCCTGCAATTAGGATAATCGTAATAAAGAACATCAAACCAAATGCGACCAGTGAACGCACAATATCGTCATTCACCGGTCTCTGATTATAGCGTTGAACAAACACACCCGACGGGTGAATCAGTTTCATCATCTGTTTGTGGAGCATGGTCATCGCGATCTGGAAGCGGAAGATTTTGATACCGCCAGAGGTTGAACCTGAGCACGCGCCCGCCATCATTAAAAAGGCAAACAGCGTGGTAGGCAAAGCACCCCACGCGGTGAAGTCTTCTAAGCCAAAACCGGTTGTGGTTACGACTGACACAATGTTGAACATCGAAACACGCATCGCATCCATGACTGTGTAGCCATCTCTAACCACCAACCATGTCGATATCACGGCACTGGTGACCAAGAATAGATAGGTGAAACCTCTCACTTGCGCGTCTTTGTAGAGGATTGAGAGTTTTCTACCACGCAGTGCACTAACGAACAGTAGGAATGGCAGTCCACCAAGGAACATGAACAGGGTTCCCACCCAGTGAGCACTGTTAGAGAAGTGGTTCATTGAGCCATCTGATGTAGAGTAACCACCCGTAGACAGTGTTGTGAAGGCATGATTGATCGCGTCAAAGATGCCCATGCCTGCAAACAGATAGCTAATGATGCATAACCCAGTAAGAACCAGATAAACCGCCACGATGTTCTTGGCGACCGTTTTCGCTCGTGGGCTACTTTTATCTGACCAATCGGATGATTCGGTTTGGAACAGGCGCATACCACCGACGTTGAGCATTGGTAGAACCGCTACCGCCATAACGATGAAGCCGATGCCACCTAACCATTGCAGTATGGAACGCCACAACAGAATGCTTGGTGCCATGCTGTCTAAGCCGCTTAATACGGTTGAGCCTGTTGTGGTGATACCAGACATGGTTTCAAAATAGGCGTCAGTGAAGCTGATGTGGTTGATGAAGACAAACGGCAGTGCAGCAAAGGCACTGGCTATCGTCCATACCAGAGAGGTGATCAGGAACATGTCCCGCACCCCAAGTCGGAACTTAGCTGAACGGCCCAAGCTCAAGCAGATGAACGCCACTGTGTGCGTGATCACTACTGATTGACCAAACTCGAGGAAGCCACCGGTGCCTGTAAAAAAGGCAACCAATGTGGGGATGTACATGAAAAGGGCGAGTTTTGATAACACTAACCCTATCACTAATAATATCGGACGAAAGTTGACCATAGCTTAATAGACCATCGCTTTGAGCCGGAGCGTCGTTCTCACAAGAAGAAGGTTGTGAGAACAAGCTTACGAGAACAAGGCTATAAGAAGAACGGGCTCGGTTGGAATAGAGACTCAACGTCAGGTACGTATTTCTTGTCCACTAGGAACATCACTACGTGGTCATCTTGTTCGATTACAGTTCTATCGTGCGCGATAAGTACTTCTTCTCCGCGAACAATCGCACCAATAGTGGTGCCCGGTGGTAGCTTGATGTCGCCAATCGCTCGGCCAACCACTTTCGATGTGGTTTCGTCACCGTGAGCAATGGCTTCAATCGCTTCAGCAGCGCCGCGACGTAGAGATGATACGTTTACAATATCAGCACGACGAACGTGAGTAAGCAGTGCAGAAATCGTCGCTTGTTGTGGCGAGATAGCAATATCAATCACGCCACCCTGAACAAGGTCTACGTAAGCACCACGCTGAATCAGCACCATTACCTTCTTGGCACCCATTCGCTTAGCCAGCATCGCTGACATGATATTGGTTTCATCTTCATTGGTTAGGGCGATGAACACGTCCACCTGATCGATGTTCTCTTCGGTCAGCAGCTCTTGGTCTGCCGCATCACCACAGAAGACGATGGTGTTTTCTAATTCTTCAGACAGCTTCTCGGCACGAGTGTAGCTGCGCTCGATAAGCTTGATGCTGTAGCTCTGCTCAAGGCGTTTTGCCAAGCTTGCACCAATGTTACCACCACCGACAATCATGATGCGGCGGTAAGGTTTCTCTAGGCGTTGTAGCTCACTCATTACTGAGCGGATATGGTTACTCGCTGCCACAAAGAAAACCTCATCATCGGCTTCAATGATGGTAGTACCTTGTGGGCGAATAGGACGACCTTGACGGAAAATAGCGGCAACACGAGTATCTATGTGCGGCATGTGCTCGCGCAAAGCAGACAATGCGTTACCAACCAGTGGACCACCGTAGTAGGCTTTTACTGCTACTAGGCTAACCTTCTGTTCAGCAAAGCTCACAACCTGCAGTGCGCCTGGGTATTGAATCAGGCGCTCGATGTAGCTGGTTACTAGCTCTTCGGGTGCGATCAGGTGATCGACTGGGATAGCACCAGATTTGAATAGCGCTTCTTTCTCTTCTAGGTATTGAGGAGAACGAATACGAGCAATTCGGTTCGGCGTATTGAAAAGAGAGAAAGCAACCTGACACGCAGCCATGTTGGTTTCATCCATGTTGGTTACAGCAACCAACATGTCGGCATCTTGCGCACCCGCTTCACGTAGTGTGTTTGGGTGGCTGGCATAACCGTTTACAACCCTAAGGTCGTACTTATCCTGAAGTTCACGAAGTCGGTCAGCATTACGGTCGACAATGGTGATGTCGTTGTTTTCACCAACCAGGTTTTCAGCAAGGGTACCGCCAACTTGTCCAGCACCTAGGATAATGATCTTCATAGCCTTTCTCTTTTCTTTACCGTGGTAATTCTAGTTATCTAACTTTGTTTTGATAATGCACTAGAAAGAAACAGCGGCTAAGAAATAAATTCTTAGCCGCTGTTAGTTGTTATGCCTGTTTTACTAGAACTGCGTAGTAGAAGCCATCCATATCTTCTTCTCCAGGTAGTATTTGACGACCCGGATTTTCGATATCAGACCCAACCAGCGTTGCGTTTTCAGTACGTGCTAGGAATGCTTTCACTTGCAGAACGTTCTCTTGCGGTGTGATAGAACATGTCGCGTAAACCATGGTGCCGCCTTCTTTCAGCTGACGCCACATTGCATCCATAATTTCGCTTTGCAGTTCAGCCAGCGCATCAATGTCAGATGCACGACGTAGCCACTTGATATCAGGGTGACGGCGAATGACGCCAGTCGCTGAACAAGGCGCATCAAGCAGGATACGGTCGAACTTATCACCCATCCACCACTCTTCAGGGTAGCGAGCATCACCACAAATTACGTCGGCACGCAGTTGTAGACGCTCAAGGTTATCGTAAACACGGTCTAGGCGTTTAATGTCGCAGTCAATCGCAACCACTTCAGTGTCTTGAGTGTGCTCAAGAATGTGTGCCGTTTTACCACCTGGCGCAGCACAACAATCTAAGATCAGCTCACCATCTTTTGGTGTTAGGTAGTCAACCGAAAGCTGAGCGGCTGCGTCTTGCACTGATACCCAACCTCTGTCGAAGCCAGGAAGCAAAGTAACATCACAAGGTGCAGCTAATTTTATGGCATCGGCTGCTTCTGGGTGCAATGTGTATTCAATGTTTTCGTTTTTAAGCAGTTCAACATACTCGTCACGAGTGTGGTGTTGGCGGTTAACGCGCAGCCACATTGGTGCCTTACTGTTGTTTGCTTCAACCAGTTGCTCCCATTGATCTGGGTAGCTCTCTTGAAGCATTTTTAGAATCCAGCTTGGGTGGCCGTATTTGCCTGCATTGTGACTAACGGCTTTCTCGTCCAGTTCTTCTTGGTCACGTAGGTAGCTACGTAGCACAGCGTTGATCAAACCACTCAGGCTTGGACCACGCAGTGTTTTAGTGCCCTCAACCGTTTCAGCAACCGCGGCATGCGAAGGGATACGCATGAAGCTTAGTTGGTAAATGCCCACCAAGATTAGGTGGTGGAATACACGCTTTTTACCTTTAAGCGGGTTTTCCATCAGTTCGTTAGCGATTGACTCTAAACGAGGCAGGTAACGAAGTGCGCCGTAGCAAATCTCTTGCAGTAGAGCGTGGTCTCGTGGACGGATCGTTTTTTGAGCCGCAGGGAGAGCGTGTGACAGAGAGTGGCCTTTATCGACAACTTGGAATAGGACATTTGCAGCAGCAGCGCGAACATTCATGAGGGGTACCGAATATTTATTTGAATACATGAGGGCATCTCTGCCCTCGTAAAGGTTTTCTAAGCTGCGTAATTAGCAGCTTTAAAAGCGGATTAAGAAAGTTGTGTACCAACTTCAAACCAGCTTGCACGTGAGTTCAAGATATCCTGAACTGACATGGCTTTTTTACCTGGAACTTGCAGTTGTTCAAGAACAAGTACGCCTTGCCCTGTCGCAACATAGATACCAGTTTTATCCGCTTGCAGAATGGTACCTGCAGGCTTATCAGAAGTTTGCTCTGCCACACGGCTTTGCCATACTTTAATGCTGTTCTCAGCAGCTTCAAAGTGACTCATTGGCCATGGGTTGAAGGCACGAACGCAGCGCTCAATATGCGCAGCTTCATCACTCCAGTTGATACGCGCTTCTTCTTTGCTTAGCTTCTTCGCGTAGTTCGCAAGCTCATCGTCTTGCTTTTCTGCAACTGCTTTGCCAGAAGCGATGTCCGCTAGACATTCAACAAGCGCATCAGGGCCAAGGCCCGCTAATTTCTCGTACATAGATGCGCTAGTATCTGTCGCTTCGATAGGCAGCGTCGCGATACTTAGCATGTCGCCAGTATCTAGGCCGATATCCATCTGCATGATCGTCACGCCTGTCTCTTTATCACCCGCCCAAATAGAGCGTTGAATCGGAGCAGCACCACGCCAGCGCGGTAGGATAGAGCCATGTACGTTGATACAACCTAAGCGAGGCGTATCTAATACAACCTGCGGAAGCAATAAGCCGTAAGCGACAACAACCATGATGTCAGCGTTCAATTCAGCTAGCTCTTGCTTAGCCTCATCTGACTTGAAGTTTTCTGGTTGGTAAACCGGAATATTGTTTTCAAGTGCGATGTTTTTTACTGGGCTCGCAGTGAGTTTTTTACCGCGGCCTGCTGGGCGATCTGGCTGTGTGTAAACAGCAACAACTTCATGCTCCGAAGACAACAACGCCGCCAAGTGACGGGCGGCGAAATCCGGAGTACCTGCAAAGACAATTCTTAAAGACTGACTCAAGGTAGGCTTCCTTCTAATTTAGTAATAGCAGCGGTTATTAACCTTGTTTCTCGTTGAAACGTTTAATCTTCGCTAGCTTATCTTGGATACGTTTACGCTTTAGTGGCGATAGGTAATCAACAAACAACTTGCCTTCTAGGTGGTCAAGTTCGTGCTGAACACAGATAGCCAGAAGGTCGTCAGCGTCGAATGTGAATTCGTTGCCGTCACGGTCTAGTGCTTTAACCGTTACTTCTGCAGCGCGAGGTACTAGAGCTCGAGCGCCTGGTACAGATAGGCAGCCTTCTTCGATTCCATCTTCGCCGCGCTTCTCAGTAATTTCAGGGTTGATAAGCACCATTGGCTCATCACGTGTTTCTGAAATATCGATAACAACGATGCGTTGGTGGAAATCTACTTGCGTTGCCGCAAGGCCGATACCTTCTTCGTCGTACATGGTTTCAATCATGTCATCAACGAACTTTTGAATCTCTGGGGTAACTTCTTTTACCGGTTTCGCCACGGTACGTAGACGATCATCTGGTAATGTTAATACTTGTAATACAGACATATACACTCGAAATATTGAACTGTGCCGAAACAGCTTAAACCTTGTTGGCTCAATTCTAGACATTTTAGAGGTCAAATGACAGCATCCTGAAGGTAATTCTCCAATCAGATGTCATATATTCAGACCAAGGAACCTAGGTCATGCGTCATTTATTGCCTGCTTTATCTCTTATTTGTGCCTCGATTTCGTTCGCCGCTACGGCTGAAAATAGTGAGCAACCTTTAACCATTAAACAGGGCGCACCTGAGGCGTATGTGGTGGTTAAGGGCGATACTTTGTGGGATATCTCTGCGATGTATCTCGATAGTCCATGGTTGTGGCCAAGGTTATGGCAGGTCAATCCAGAGATAGAAAACCCTCATCTCATTTATCCCGGAGATAAACTGTCTTTGGTTTGGATTAATGGCGAGCCTGTATTGAGCCTCAAGCCTGTTATCAAACTTAGCCCCAAGATTCGTGTTTCTGAGAAGAAAGCAGTACCTACCGTCAACGAGGGACTGGTTCTACCTTATTTACAGTCTGATCGCTTGGTAGAGCAGCAAGATATCGAATCGGCACAACGAGTATTAGGAACCAGTGATGGTAAACGTTTCTTATCGGGTGCAGACCGGTTGTTTATCTCAGGTAACCAACAACATCAAAAGTGGGGTATCTACCGCGCAGTTGAAACCTACCAACGGCAGCAACCCCAAGCGAGTATTACCTCTTTGCGACTGGTCGCCACGGCGCGCTTGAGAGAGGTGGATGCTGAGTTCAGTAGTTTACAGATAGAGACTCAATTACAAGAAGTACTGCTCAACGACCTCGTGTTACCGGAACTTGGCGTTGATCAGGTGAAGCTCTCTACCACGTTTTATCCTGCACCTAGTGCGGCGGGTCAATTTGCTAATATCTTGGGCTCATTAGATGGCAGCCAATACAGCGCGAAGAATCAGGTGGTAGTGATCAACAAAGGTTCACAGGATAACCTTCGCCAAGGTTCTATGTTTACCCTCAGCGAAAGCGGTGCGGTGGTGTTTGGTAAGCAAGGTGAATACAGTTATAAAGAGTCTGCGGCGAGCGATAAGGTGCAATTGCCAAGTACCTCGCTGGGTAGCTTGATGGTCATTCGTCCTTATGAGTATTTTAGCCTCGCGTTGATCACTCAGAGCTCTAAGCCTGTTAGCAAGGGCATTCTGGCAGTATCGCCTTTGGATCTTGCTTTGACAGAAGAGGTTAAGGGCACCGAGTGAATGAGCAACAACTGAGTGCTTGGCTAACTCTAAGTTTTGTTCCTCAATTGGGTGGCAAACGCCTTTCTCGCCTGCTGAGTATCGATTCCCCTTCGAACATTGTTGGCTACTCAAGCCAGCAGCTGCAAGTGATGGGTTTATCAGGCAAACAAATTTCTTATCTAAGAGAGCAAGCCCCAAGAGAAGTGGAGGCTTGCTTATCATGGCAAGCAAAACAGCCTAACCATCACATCATTACCCCTAATTGCCCCCATTATCCCAAACTGCTTAATGAGATTGCCTCTGCGCCCAGTGTTCTTTTCGTTAAAGGTCACGTTGAAAAACTGATCGAGCCTCAAATCGCGATGGTCGGCAGCCGCAATGCCAGTATTGAAGGACTGCAGACCGCCAAGTCCTTCGCCAAAGAGTTTGTCCAAAACGGTTTAATTGTCACCAGTGGCTTAGCTTTAGGTATCGATGGCTATGCTCATGATGGTGCTCTAGATAAAAGAGGGGAAACTTTTGCAGTGTTGGGGTCTGGCTTGGACTCCATTTATCCTGCCCGCCACCGAAATCTAGCTGAGAGGATCTGTGAGAACGGAGCGCTGATTTCAGAGTTTCGACCGAGTGCTAAACCAAGACCTGAACATTTCCCCCGTCGTAACCGTATTATAAGTGGCTTGTCGTTAGGAACCTTGGTGGTGGAAGCGGCTGAGAAGAGTGGCTCTTTAATTACCGCTCGCTATGCCATGGAGCAAGGTCGAGAAGTGTTTGCGCTGCCCGGTTCTATTCATAGCCCAACCAGTCGCGGAGGTAACAGTCTCATCAAAGCTGGAGCATGTTTAGTGCAAAATGCTCAAGATGTTCTGATTGAAATAAAGAGTCTGTTAAACTGGTCTATAGATCAGCAGCCGAGCTTATTCGAACCTACGCCGAATGAGGGTGAAAATGAACAATTGCCATTTCCACAGCTGTTAGCTAACGTAGGATTAGAGGCGACACCCGTTGATATTTTGGCACAGAGAACCCATATACCTGTGCATGAAGTCATGATGCAGCTTTTAGAGCTTGAGCTCTCAGGGCATGTTGTTGCAGTTTCCGGTGGCTATATTCGAAAGGGGAGAGGCTAAGCTATGATGATGGACATACTGATGTACTTGTTTGAAACCTACATCCATAGCGATTCTGAATTGCAGGTGGATCAAGACGAACTTGAAGATGAACTTCTTCGAGCGGGGTTTCACCAAGATGATATTTATAAGGCTCTCCATTGGTTAGAAGACCTTGCTGCACTGCAAGATACCGATAACCAAGCGGCGATTACTATGTGCTCTAATACCTCGATGCGTGTTTACACAAGTAAAGAGATATCACGTATTAATATGGAGTGTCGTGGTTTCTTGTTGTTCCTTGAGCAGATCAACGTCCTCACGACAGAGATTCGTGAAATGGTGATTGATCGTGTCATGGGGTTAGAGACCAATGAATTTGAGTTGGATGATCTGAAGTGGATTATCTTAATGGTACTGTTCAATGTACCGGGTAATGAAAGTGCTTACACGCAAATGGAAGAGCTGTTGTACACCAAAGAGCAAGGTATCTTGCATTAATACAGGCTTATCATGAGTAGTAAGATTGATAATCAGCTTTTTTCAGCACATGAACATGCGTTAGAGCATGAACCATGTCCACAGTGTGGTGGGGAGCTTCAGCTTCGCCATGGTAAGCACGGCCCATTTTTAGGCTGTAAGCAGTATCCGAGCTGTGATTACATCAAGCCTCTTCATCAAAATGATGGTCATGTGGTGAAAGAGCTGGGCGTTCCGTGTCCTAAATGCCAAAACGAATTGGTATTAAGGCAAGGTCGCTTTGGGATGTTCATTGGCTGTAGCAGTTATCCAGAGTGTAATCACATCGAATCTTTGGACCAACCGAAAGAACAACCTGAAGAGCAGCCACTTGTTGCCTGCCCTGAGTGTGGTCGAGGCCACTTGGTTGAGCGTAAATCTCGCTATGGCAAAACCTTCTATGCGTGTGATAACTACCCTAAGTGTAAGTTCGCCGTTAATCAGCCACCTGTTATAGGTCGTTGTGAACAGTGCCAGTTCCCGTTGTTACTTGAGAAGAAAACAGCCAGTGGTACCAAGAAGCAATGCGCTGATCGCAAGTGTCACCACATTCAATCTCAATAACTCGATATTATAGACACAAAAAAACGGCGCTCACTGAGCGCCGTTTTTGTATCCAATAAACTTTTTATATCAATAAGCCAATGTAGGCTTACTTCATCTGCTCAGCAAACTCATGCACAGCAGGGTAGGCTTGCTTATCAAGAATCTCAGCCAATGAGCACAAAGCTCTTTGTAATTCTGCGTTGTAGTCAGCGCTCACGTTAATGTGACCCATCTTGCGACCTGCACGCTTTTCTTTGCCATACCAATGAACATGACAACCACCTTGAGCAAGAATAGCCTCAGGAAGAGTATCTTCGCCAAGAATGTTGATCATTGCGGTTGGACGAATCAGTTTAGTGCTACCTAGTGGCATGCCACACACTGCACGTAGGTGGTTTTCAAACTGACAAGTCTCTGCGCCTTGTTGCGTCCAGTGGCCCGAGTTATGAACACGTGGTGCAATCTCATTAACAAGCAGTGAACCTTGAACATCAAAGAACTCAAGTGCTAGCACGCCAACGTAATCTAAACGCTCAGCAATGGCAGTGAACATGGCTTTAGCTTGCTCTTGCAGTTCAATGTCATCAATCGCTGTCGATAAGCTCAACACGCCGTCGGTGTGAACATTCTCAGCCAGTGGATACACTTGAACCTCGCCATTGGTATCACGAGCACCAACCAGTGATACTTCGCGGTCAAACGGAACAAACTCTTCAGCCACAATCGCTTGGTTGTCGGTCGCGGTAATGCACTCAGCCATTTCTGCCCAAGTCGCGTCAACATTGTCTAATGTCTTTAAGCGCCATTGGCCCTTGCCGTCGTAGCCGCCAAGTGTGCTCTTCAACACCATTGGTAAGCCAACGTGAGCAATTGCAGCGTCAAAGTCTTCGCGAGAGTTAACCACGTAGTACTTAGCATTCTTCACGTTCGCTTCGTCTAACAGGGCTTTTTCAAGACGACGGTCACCGCCAGCTTTGATTGCTTCTGTTGTCGGTAAGAACTTACCGCTGCGCTCACACACCTCAAGTACATCGTGAGGAATATGTTCGAATTCAGCAGTAATGACGTCCGCACGCTCAATCGCATTTTCTAAGCCGTTACCTAGAATCGCTTGCGTTAATGGGTGAACAATATTTTTGCTGCCAACATCAAAAGCAGAAATTTCAATATTCAGCGGTGCCCCAGCTAGGGACATCATGCGAGCAAGTTGGCCCGCGCCTAACACAAGAACATGCATGGAAATTAGTCCTCTGCAGGGTTTGGATTAGCCAAAACCGTTTCTGTTTGCTCAGAACGGAATGCTTCTACTTTTGCCATTACTTCTTCATTGTGTGTACCAATGATTTGAGCCGCTAGGATGCCTGCATTGGCAGCGCCAGCTTCACCGATAGCCAAAGTACCTACCGCGATACCTTTTGGCATCTGCACGATAGAAAGCAGAGAGTCCATGCCTTTCAGTGCTTTAGACTGAACTGGAACACCCAGAACTGGTACGCTTGTGAAAGCAGCAGCCATGCCCGGAAGGTGCGCTGCACCGCCAGCACCAGCAATAATTACTTTAATACCGCGCTCTTTCGCACTGGTTGCGTAGTCTGCAAGCAACTGAGGTGTGCGGTGAGCAGAAACCACTTTTGTTTCGTACGCCACGCCAAACTGATCCAACATTTCTGCAGCTAGCTTCATTGTTGGCCAATCAGATTTAGAACCCATGATAATACCGACAGTCATCTCAAACTCCTTCAGGTACGATTTAATTAGTGATTAGATATTTTGCGCGCATTATACGGGTAAAATTACTTAAGGAAAACGTTTGCGTCAGTCTAAGTTGTTAATTGATACATTTTATAAACAAATAGCTTTAGTCACAGTGAATGATAATTTGTACACTTAGCGAGTTCGATAACTGACTTAATGAGGCAACCCGTGGATAACTTTCAACATACATTGCAGGCATTACAACAAGGTGAAGTCATTGCTTACCCGACCGAAGGCGTTTTTGGGGTTGGTTGTGATCCTGATAATCCACATGCCATCAAGAAATTACTCGAGTTAAAACAGCGTCCAGTTGAAAAGGGCTTGATCTTGATTGCTGCAAGTTACGAGCAGCTGCTTCCTTATATTGATGAAAGCCAGTTGACGGAAGAACAGTTGGTAACAGTGAAAGCGACATGGCCAGGTCCGGTCACTTGGATTATGCCAACCAGCAGCAAAGTTACTGACTGGGTCAGCGGCCAGTTTGATTCCATCGCGGTACGAGTGACGGATCACCCTTTGGTTCAAAGAATGTGTAATGAGTTCGGCAAGCCGTTAACCTCTACCAGTGCCAACCTGACTGGCGAGCCGCCTTGTATGACGACTGAAGAAGTTCAACAGCAACTGGGTCAACACTTAGTCGCGATTCTAGAAGGCCAAACGGGTGGCCGTGAGAAGCCAAGCGAAATTAGAGATGCAAAAACGTCGAAAATATTAAGACAGGGTTAAACCCTGCAAAGGAAGTAAGATGTCAGCAATTGATAAAGAAGCAGTAAAGCAGTTTTTACTGAGCCTACAAGATTCGATTTGCCAGCAGCTTGAGCAAGCTGATGGTGTAGCGTTGTTTGAAGAAGATGCATGGGAGCGAGAACCTGGCGATCGTCTAGGTGGCGGTGGTCGTACTCGCGTGATGACCAATGGTGCTTTATTTGAACAGGGTGGAGTTAACTTCTCTCACGTCGCTGGTAAAGCAATGCCTGCCTCTGCAACCGCTCACCGTCCTGAGTTAGCCGGACGTAAGTTTGAGGCGATGGGGGTTTCATTAGTTATCCACCCTAAAAACCCATATATCCCAACCTCACACGCGAACGTTCGATTCTTCATTGCGGAAAAAGAAGGGGAAGACCCGATTTGGTGGTTTGGTGGTGGTTTTGACTTAACGCCATTTTATCCTGTCGATGAAGATTGCCAATCTTGGCATCAAACTGCTAAAGATCTTTGTGCGCCGTTTGGTGATGATGTTTATCAAGAACACAAAGAGTGGTGTGATAAGTACTTCTATCTTCCTCACCGAGACGAAACACGTGGTGTTGGTGGTCTGTTCTTTGATGACTTAAATGAGTGGGGTTTCGATAAGAGCTTTGCTTATATGCAGGCTGTCGGTGAAGGTTTTGCTGCGGCGTACTTACCTATTGTCGAGCGTCGCAAAGATACACCTTATGGCGAACGTGAGCGTGACTTCCAACTATACCGTCGTGGCCGCTATGTTGAATTCAACCTAGTTTACGACCGTGGTACCTTATTTGGCCTGCAAAGCGGTGGGCGCACAGAGTCTATATTGATGTCGATGCCGCCGTTGGCTCGTTGGGAATATCGCTATGAACCGCAAGCGGGCTCACCAGAAGCTCTGCTTTATAGTGACTACCTCAAACCTCGAGTTTGGTAGTTCTTCCTTCCTTATAGGGATAGTGATAGGGTCATCTATATAGATGACCCTTTTTATTATTTCTGTTAGGTAAGGATATGACACAGCAAGTAGATCGTTATGCCGTTTTCGGTAATCCTATTGGGCAAAGCAAATCGCCATTCATTCATACATTATTTGCTCGCCAAACCAGCCAACAACTTACCTATACAGCATTACAGCCAGAGCACGGTCAATTTATCACTGCTGCCAAAACCTTTTTCAGCGAAGGTGGTCGAGGGTGCAATGTCACAGCGCCTTTTAAAGAAGATGCCTATCAGTTAGCCAATCGCCTAACTGAGAGAGCTGAACTAGCTGGTGCCGTAAATACCCTTAAGAAGTTAGATGATGGAGAGATCATTGGTGATAACACCGATGGTGAGGGCTTAGTTCAAGACCTGCTTCAACATCAAGTCACGCTAAAAGGAGCACGTGTTCTTCTTCTTGGCGCTGGTGGTGCTGCGAGAGGAGTGATTCAACCTCTTCTCGACCAAAAGCCACAACAGCTGGTGGTCGCTAATCGAACCAGCTCCAAGGCTGAACTTCTGGCTGAGATGTTTTCGTCGCATGGCAACATCAAGGGGATGGGGCTAAGTGATGTTAATGAAGGCTTTGATGTCATTATTAACTCTACCTCATCTGGTCTAAGCGGGCAGCTTCCTGAAGTGTCTGAGGTGATTTTCAATTCTACTAGCGCCGTTTATGACATGGTTTATGGATCTGGAACGACGGTATTCAATCAATGGGCATTAGATAATGGTGTTCATGCTGCTTATGATGGTTTGGGTATGCTAGTGGGGCAGGCAGCAGAAAGCTTTATGCTTTGGCGTGGTCTTCGTCCGGGAACAAAACAGATTTTAAGAGAATTACGTAAAAATCTAGAGATGTAATGGGGTGTTTATAAAAAATGAATCAATCAATTCTATTTCCTGATATCCAAGATTGGGATGAAGAGAGCCGAACAATCACGTTCCCAGCACAACAGTCGGGCGCATTGATTGAATGTGTCATGTCTATTGAGGAATTATCACGATTGGCAGGTAAAGATATAGAAGAAGGCGATCAAGCTTTAGTTATCTTTTCAGAGTTACGTTTCGATATTGAAGAGCTAGCGGAAGAGTTAATAGAAGAAGAGGAGTATGACTCCTCTAATCGGATTCAGATCAAAGCGCTTTAGACTGAAATTACAGAGTCTAGATAGTCATTTTTATTCTGAACGTAGTTGTCTGCAGACTTCTGTAGAAAGGCACGCTCTTTATCATTTAATGGGCGAGCTTGTTTTACTGGGCTTCCTACATAGAGGTAACCGCTTTCAAGTACCTTATTTGGTGGCACTAAGCTACCAGCACCAATCATCACTTCTTTTTGGATAATCACGCCATCCAACACGATCGCTCCCATACCAACAAGTACACGATCCTCAATAGTGCAGCCATGCAGCATTACTTTATGCCCGATAGTGACATCATTACCTATTAAGAGAGGATAACCGTCAGGGTTTTCAGCATTCTTATGGGTGACGTGCAAGACACTACCATCTTGGATATTCGTTCTCTCTCCAATATGAATGTGGTTCACATCCCCTCGAGCTGCAACCAAAGGCCACACGCTAGAGTCGTTACCGATTTTGATATCACCAACCAGTACTGAACTGGTATCTATATAGACACCTTGCCCAATCTGAGGGGATATTCCTTTATAACTGCGTATTGAACTCATAAATCCTCCTTTATATAGGCACCTTAAGCCCTTAATTAAGAGGAATACTAGTGAAAATGGGGTGTTTTGAACAAAAAACGCTCGAACAATCAAAAAAGTAAGAAAAACTTC